>DASQWY010000302.1:0-2446 GCA_035640005.1 Actinomycetes bacterium | reverse complement strand
GGCCTCGTCCCAGGGGCCGACGAAGGTGAGCACCGGGTGCCGCTCCTCCGGCGGGGTCTCCATCACCGACAGGTCGCGGATGCCGGAGACGGCCATCTCCAGGGTCCGCGGGATCGGCGTGGCGGTGAGGGTGAGCACGTCGACCTCGGTGCGCAGCTGCTTCAGGTGCTCCTTCTGGCCGACGCCGAAGCGCTGCTCCTCGTCGACCACCACCAGGCCGAGGTCGGCCCACTTGGCGTCCGCCGACAGCAGGCGGTGGGTGCCGATCACCACGTCGACGGTGCCGTCGGCCATGCCGGCGACCACCTCGTCCTGCTCCGCGCGGGTCTGGAAGCGAGACAGCATCGCCACCTTGACCGGGAAGGGCGCGAAGCGCTCGGAGAAGGTGGCCAGGTGCTGCTGGGCGAGCAGGGTGGTGGGCACCAGCACGCCCACCTGCTTGCCGTCCATGACCGCCTTGAAGGCGGCGCGGACCGCCACCTCGGTCTTGCCGTAGCCGACGTCGCCGCTGAGCAGCCGGTCCATCGGCACCGGCTGCTCCATGTCGGCCTTGACCTCCTCGATGGCGGTGAGCTGGTCGGGGGTCTCGGTGTAGGGGAAGGCGTCCTCCAGCTCCCGCTGCCAGGGGCTGTCCGGGCCGAACGCGTGGCCGGGCGAGGCCATCCGCGCCGAGTACAGGCGCACCAGCTCGGCGGCCATCTCGCGGACCTTGCGGCGGACGCGGGCCTTCTGCCGGTCCCACTCGCGGCTGCCGAGCCGCGACAGCTTCGGCGCCTCGCCGCCGACGTAGCGGCTGATCAGCTCCACCTGGTCGCTCGGCAGGTACAGGCGGTCGCCCTGGTCGTAGGCGAGCAGCAGGTAGTCGCGCTCCGCCCCGCCGACGGTGCGGTGCTCCATGCCGACGTAGCGGCCGATGCCGTGAACGGCGTGGACGACGATGTCGCCGGGCTGCAGCTCCTCCAGGGCGACCTGGGCGCCGGCCTGCTTGGCGCGGCGCCGGGCCGACGGCATGCGGCCCTGCTCGCGGGTGCTGCGCCTGGTGCCGTACAGGTCGCCCTCGGCGACCAGCGCCAGGCGAAGGGCGGGCAGGAGGAAGCCGGTCAGCAGCGGCGCGGTGCCGACCAGCACCCCGGGCTCGAGCGGGTCGGGCAGCTCGGTCACCAGCGGCACCGGCAGGCCCTCCTCGCGGAGCACGTCGGCCAGCCGCTGCGCCGGGCCGGTCCCCTCGGTGCACAGCAGCACGACGTTGCCGGCGGCGGCCAGGTCGCGGGCGTCGGCCGCGACCCGGGTGACGTTGGCCCGGTAGGCCTCGACGGCGTGGGCGTCGACGCGCACGGCGGCCGCCTGGCCGGAGTCGAACGGGCCGAGCCGCAGCACCGTGCCGCCGGAGCCGTCGAGGACCTCGCCGAGGGGGCGGTAGGCGACGCCCTCCACGGGCACGGTGCCGCCCTCGGCGGCCGTCACCCAGGACGCCTGCATCGCCTCGTCGGCCTGGTGGCGGACCTCCTCGGCGCGGTCGAGGGTGCGCTTGGGGTCGGCGAGCACCAGCACGGCGTCGTCGGGCAGGTAGCCGGGCAGCGGGACCAGCTGGTCGTACAGCAGCGGCAGCAGCGACTCCACGCCCTCCACGTCCAGGCCGTCGGCGACCCGGCCGAGCAGGTCGCCGGCGGCCGGGAACTCGGCGGCGAGCTGGCGGGCCCTGGCCCGCTGCGCCTCGCCCAGGCGCACCTCGCGGCACGGCCAGGCCGCCACCGCGCGCAGCTCGGTGAGCGAGCGCTGGCTGGCCACGGCGAAGGCGCGGATGCCCTCGACCTCGTCGCCCCACAGCTCCACCCGGACCGGGTGGTCCTCGCCGGGCGGGAAGAAGTCGACCAGCCCGCCGCGGACGGCCACCTCGCCGCGGCGCTCGACCATGTCGGTGCGCCGGTAGCCGGCGGCGACCAGCCGCTCCAGCAGGTCGGAGAGGTCGACCCGGTCGCCGGTCGCCACCCGCACCGGGGCGACCCGGTCGAGGCCGGGGGCGAGCGGCTGCATCATCGCCCTGGCCGGCACGGTCAGCACCTGCAGGCCGTCACCCTCTGGCCCCAGCCGGTGCAGCAGCTGCAGGCGGTTGGCCACCGTCTCGGAGCGGGGGGAGAGCCGCTCGTGCGGCAGCGTCTCCCAGGCCGGGAAGCAGGCCACCCGGTCGGGGCCGAGGAACGCGCCGACGTCGCCGGCCAGCGCCTCGGCGTCGGCGCCGGTGGCCACCGTCACCACCACCAGCCGGCCGCTCGCCCTGGCGAGCCCGGCCAGCAGGAACGCCCTGGCGACGTCGGGCACGACCACCTCGGCCGCGCCCGCGCCCCCCAGGGCGTCGAGCAGCCCCGTGAAGGCGGGGTCGCCGGGCAGGCGGTCCAGCAACGGTTCCAGGCGCACGCGCAAGCTCCTCAGGTGACGGCGGTTTCGG
>DASQWY010000301.1:0-6542 GCA_035640005.1 Actinomycetes bacterium | reverse complement strand
AGGCCTTCAAGCGCGCCTTCGGCGTCGCCCCCGGCGCCTATCGCGGCCGGACCGTCAAGGCCTGACGCCCACCCTGGTGCGCTCCGCCTCGGGCGTCGCGGGAACCGGCAGCGGCGCGGGCTGGCGGGCCTGCTCCTGCCGCAGGGCGCGGTGGGCGGCGGCGGCCAGCCCGGCCAGCGCGGCCGCCATGACGGCGGCCTGGGCCCAGTCACCGGCGGATGCCGGGTCGACCATCGTGTGCTCCTCTCGATCGGCACGACGCATGGTCCTGGTGTAGCGGGCGACCCCGAAGGCAACCTTGGGGCCGCCTTCGAGGTCGCTGGGAAGGTGCCCGGGGCCTACCTCGTCCGCTGGAAGGTCGCGGTGTAGGTGGTGGCGGTCGACGGCGCCCGGATGGTGTGGCTGGGCGTCGCGCCGCCGTCCGACCACGAGACGCACACGTAGTTCTTCCCCCGGTACTTCTGCGTCGGGGCGATCAGCTGGAGCGTCGCGTTCTGGATCCCGGTGACCGTGAAGGGCGCCTTGGCCGTGGTCGGGCCGGCGGTCAGCTGCAGGCCGCTGGGGTTGGACTGGAAGGTGAGGTCCACCGTCTTGGGCTGCAGGGTCACGCTGGTGGTCGCGCTCATCAGGCCGGAGTCGGTCGCGGTGAGCTGGATCCCCAGGTACGACGGGTAGTCGTGGTCGGGGGCGCTGAAGGATCCCGAGGCCCCGGTGGCGGTCTGCACCAGGTGGGTGTGGCAGCCGGTGGTGCAGTGGTGCAGGATGACCGACCAGCTCAGGGAAGTGGCCGGCAGGGTGCCGTCCTGCGCGTCGGTGGCGTGCCCGGAGAAGCTGATGGTGTCGCCGACCGCCCAGGTGAGGCTGGCCGCCGGCGTGTCGATCACCGGGGTGGGCGGGGTGTTGCCGGCGCCGACGGTGATGGTGACCGGGGCGCTCACGGTGGAGGCCCCGTGGGAGTCGGTGACCTTCAGGGTGACCGTGTAGGTGCCCGCGGTCGTGTAGGTGAAGCTGGGGTTGACCGTGGTGGCGTCGCCGTAGGTGCCGTCGCCGTTCAGGTCCCACGAGTAGGTGAGCGGGTCGCCGTCGGGGTCGGAGGAGCCGGAGCCGTTGAACTGCACCGTCAGCGGCGCCGGGCCGCTGGTCGGGTTGGCGGTGGCGACGGCGCTGGGCGGGTTGTTGACGCCCAGGTACTGGATGCGGCGGATCTGCCCCCCGTCGAAGTTGGCGTAGAACAGGTCGCCGCTGGCCGGGTCGGCCTCCAGGTCGACCGGGTGGGAGTTGGGGTCCACCACGAACGCCTGGATGGCGGCGGGGTTGGGCAGGCCGTTGCCGCCGCGCGGCATGACCCAGATGCAGTTGCGGGAGTGGTCGCCGAAGAACAGCGCGCCGTTGTAGGAGCCGGGGTAGGCGCCGCTGTCGTAGAAGCCGATGGCGGAGATCACCGAGCCGTTGTTCAGCGCGCAGCCGTCGCCGGAGACCACCGAGACCCCGTGCTGGTAGGTGTAGTACGGGCCGCTCGCGCTGCCGGCGGTGTAGAGGTTCTCGCAGATGTTGAGGTTGGCCGCGTCGTAGCTGGACTGGCGCCCGGCGCCCTCGTAGCACGGCCAGCCGAAGTTCACCGCCGTGGAGGGCGTGGGCGTGGTCATCCGGTTGACCTCCTCCCAGGTGTTCCAGCCCACGTCGCCGACCCACAGCTCAGAGGTGCCCGGCCGGAAGGTGAACCGGAACGGGTTGCGCAGCCCGTAGCTGATGATCCGCGAGGCGTTGGACGCCGGGGCCTGGGAGTTGTACATCGGGTTGCCGGCAACGCCGTTGCCGGTGGCCGGGTCGACCCGCAGCACGGCGCCGCTGAGCAGGATGGGGTCGCCGGCGACCCGGCGTGGGCTCTGCGAGCGCAGCGCGCCGCCCTCGGCCCCGGGCGGGCTGAGCGCCGTCCCGACCGGGCTGGGCGGGTCGCCGCAGGGGTTCGCCGGGGTCGGCGAGCCCGCGCCGCCGCCGAACTGGCCCCAGTCGGCGTTGTTGAAGCTGGCCCCGTCGCCGCCGCTGACGTACAGGTCGCCGTCGGGGCCGAAGGCCAGGTGCCCGATGGAGTGGGAGGGGAACTGCTGGCACCACTGGTCGGTGATCAGCGGCTGCTCCGCCCCGTTGGCGACGCCGCTGGCGGGGTCGACCGGGATGCGGGACAGGTTGCCGGTGACCGTGCAGCCGTCGGTGGTGGCGCCCGGCGGGGTGGGGCAGGTGTCGCCCCAGCTGGCCGGGTTGCCCAGCGGGTTGTGGTCGTGGGTGTACAGCACGTAGATGAAGTTGTGGCCGGCGCTGCCGAAGCCGGGATCCACCGCCAGGCCGAGCAGGCCGCGGTCCCAGAAGTCCTGCACCGCCGGGTGCAGGTCGACGACCTGGGTGGGGGTGGGGTCGGCGGGGGAGTCGAACACCTTGACGATGCCGCCCTTCTCGCCGACGAACACCTTGCCGCCGGGGGCGAAGGCGATCGCCGTCGGCAGGGTCAGCCCGCTCCACACGGCGGTGTCGGAGAACCCGCTGGGCACGGCGGCGGCGACCGCCGGCGAGGTGGGCGCGGTGGAGCGGGTGGCGGGGCCCAGCACCTCGCCGCCGCGGCCGCCCGCCGCGGAGGCGGGCGCGGCGACCAGCAGCAGGCCGGCGACGACCAGCAGCGAAACGAGTGCGGCAGCGCTGCGGGCGCCCCGCCGGGCCGGAGTGGTGGTTCCCACGGCGAATCCCCCCTGTTGGCGGAGGGCGGCGGGCACGCAACCATGCCACGCCAGACCTCACGCGGCATTTGGTCTGCTCAGTGGCGCATCGTCCCAGAGGGCGCGCAGGGGCGTAAAGATGCGCCGGAGCGTATTTGTCGTACGCTGCCGGGTTGCCGCCGCGGTAGGCCGGCTGGGACACTGCCGCGGTGAGCCGAGCGCGCGTGCTGGCGTCTGTGGCCGCGGCCCTGGCCGGCTGCCTGCTCGGCGTGGTCCCCGGCGTGCCGTCGGCCGCCGAGCAGGCGAGGGTGGCGCTGACCATCCGCGACCCGCGGATCACCGAGTCGAGCGGGCTGGCGGTCAGCCGGCTGCACCCCGGGGTGCTGTGGACCCACAACGACAGCGGCGACAGCGCGCGGCTGTTCGCGGTCGGGCCGGACGGGCGGGTGCTGGCGACGCTGCGGCTGGCGGGCGTGGCCGCGCGCGACTTCGAGGCGGTCGCGGCCGGCCGCGACGGCGCCGGCCGGCCGGCGCTGTTCGTCGGCGACATCGGCGACAACCGGGCGACGCAACCGGAGGTGTCGGTCTACCGGGTGACCGAGCCGGTCACGCTGCGCGACGCCACCGTGCCCGCGACCCGCTTCCGCCTGCGCTACCCGGGTGGCCCGCGCGACGCCGAGGCGCTGCTGGTCGACCCGCGCGGCAACCGCCTGTACGTGGCCAGCAAGCAGGCCGCCGGCGGCGGCCTGTACCGGGCGCCCGCCGTGCTACGCGCCGACCGGGTCAACCAGCTGCGCCGGGTCGCCGGCGCGCCGCCGATCGTCACCGACGGGGCGTTCTCGCCCGACGGCCGCGCCTTCGTGCTGCGCGACTACCTGACCGCCTACCTGTACGCGGCGCCCGGCAGGCGGATCGCCACCGTGGCGCTGCCGCTGCAGCCGCAGGGCGAGTCGGTCGCCTGGTCGCCGGACGGCAGGGAGCTGCTGGTCGGCAGCGAGGGCTCGCCCAGCCAGGTGTGGCGGGTGCGGGTCCCGGCGGTGGAGGGGTCCGGGGAACCCGGCACGGGTGCCCCGGAGAATCGGGGGTCGCGGCCCGATGCGCCCGCCGCCGCTGAGCCGCGGAGCTGGCGCGGGATCGCGCTGGTGGTGGCTGCGCTCGCCGCCGGGCTGGTGCTGCTGGCCGGGGTGGCGCGGGCCCGCCGGCGCTGACCGGGGGTGGCGGCCACCCGCCCGGATGCGGCACCGTGGCAGGGGGCCGGTTGTCCACCTCGACGCTCGAAGGAGGCTCCCAGTGCCCGATCTGTCCGGCAAGGTGGTCCTGGTGACCGGCGCCACCGACGGCCTGGGCCGCGGGCTGGCCGAGGAGCTGGCCCGCGACGGCGCCGACGTGCTGGTCCACGGCCGCGACCAGGCCCGCATCGACCGCACGGTCGACGACATCGTCGCCGCGACCGGCAACAAGCGGCCGCGCGGCTACCGCGCCGACCTCGCCTCGCTCGCCGAGGTCCGCGAGCTGGCGGCGCGGGTCGCCGACGCCGAGCCGCGGCTGGACGTGCTGGTCAACAACGCCGGCATCGGCTCCGACGTGCCCGGCGGCGGCCGCCGCCAGGAGAGCCGCGACGGCATCGAGCTGCGCTTCGCCGTCAACTACCTGGCCGGGTTCCTGCTCTCCAGGCTGCTGCTGCCGCTGCTTCGCTCCTCGGCGCCGGCGCGGATCGTCAACGTCAGCTCCGTCGGGCAGGCCCCGATCGACTTCGACGACGTCATGCTGACCCGCGGCTACGGCGGCGTGCGCGCCTACGGCCAGAGCAAGCTCGCGCAGATCCTCGACACGCTGACCCTGGCCGAGCAGCTGGACGGCGACGGCGTGACCGTCAACGCCCTGCACCCGGCGACGTTCATGCCGACCAAGATCGTCCGCTCACCCGTCAGCACCATCGCCGAAGGGGTGGAAGCGACCCGGCGGCTGGTCGCCGACCCCGCCCTGGACGGCGTCAGTGGCCGCTGGTTCGACGGCACCCGCGAGGCGCGCGCCGACGCCCAGGCCTACGACCCGCGGGCGCGGCGGCGCCTGGCCGCCGTCTCCGCCGAGCTGACCGGCCTGGACGGCGACGGCGCGGCGCCGGCCGCCCGCTGATCCCGGCGGCGCTTACAGCTGGATCTGTGGGTACAGCGGGTAGCGCGCCAGCAGCTCGCCCACGCGCGCGCGGGCGCGGTCGCGGACGCCCTCGGGCAGGCGGTAGCGGGCCCTGGAGCTGGGGTCGGCCTCGGTGGCATCCAGCACCTCGTGGATGATCGCGGCCACCTCCCGCAGCTCGTCGGCGCCCATGCCCAGGGTGGTGGCGGCCGGCGTGCCGAGCCGCAGCCCGCTGGTGTACCAGGCGCCGTTGGGGTCGTTGGGGATCACGTTGCGGTTGACGGTGACGGCGGCCTCGCGCAGCGCGGTCTCGGCCTGCCGGCCGGTGAGGCCGTAGGAGCGGACGTCGACCAGCACCAGGTGGTTGTCGGTGCCGCCGGTGACCACGGTGGCGCCGCGGCCGGCCAGCTCGGCGGCCAGGGTGGCGGCGTTGGCCACGATCCGCTCGGCGTAGCCGGCGAACTCGGGGGTGGACGCCTCGGCGAGGGCGACGGCCTTGGCGGCCATCACGTGGGGGAGCGGGCCGCCGAGCACCAGCGGGCAGCCGCGGTCGACGGTGGCGGCGAACTCGGAGGTGCACAGCACCATGCCGCCGCGGGGGCCGCGCAGGGTCTTGTGGGTGGTGGTGGTGACCACCTGCGCGTGGGCGACCGGGTCGTAGTCGCCGCTGAACACCTTGCCGGCCACCAGCCCGGCGAAGTGGGCCATGTCGACCATCAGCACCGCGCCGACCTCGTCGGCGATCTCGCGGAACACCCGGAAGTTGATCTTGCGGGGGTAGGAGCTGTAGCCGGCCAGCAGCACCAGCGGCCGCGCCTCGTGCGCCTGCTTGCGGACCTGGTCGTAGTCGAGCGTCAGCGTCTGGGGGTCGACGGTGTAGCGGCTGATCTCGAACAGCTTGCCGGAGATGTTGGGGCGGAAGCCGTGGGTCAGGTGGCCGCCGGCGTCCAGGGCCATGCCGAGCATGCGCTGGCTGCCCAGCTCGCGGCGGAGCGCCTCCCAGTCGTCGTGGCCGAGGGCGTTCAGGTCCTTGGCGGCGAGCCGTTCCAGCGCCGGCGCCTCGACCCGGTGGGTGAGGATCGACCAGAAGGCGACCAGGTTGGCGTCGATGCCGCTGTGGGGCTGCACGTAGGCGTGGTCGCTGCCGAACAGCGCCATGGCCAGCTCGGCCGCGCGGCTCTCGATGGCGTCCACGTTGTCGCAGCCGGCGTAGAAGCGGTGGCCGGGTGAGCCCTCGGCGTACTTGTCGGACAGCCAGTTGCCCATGGCGAGCAGCACCGCCGGGGAGGCGTAGTTCTCGCTGGCGATGAGCTTGAGGTGGGAGCGCTGGTCGGCCAGCTCCTGGGTGACGGCGGCGGCGATCTCCGGGACGACCCGGCCGACGACCTCCAGGCTGGCGGCGTAGGCGAGCGTCTCGGCCGGCACGGCGGCGGGGTCGGCGTCCGGGCAGAGGCGCCGCAGGGTGGCGGCGTACGGGCTTTCGGGGGCCATGGCGTCCTCTCCTGTTCCGGTGCGGTGGTGGCTGGCGGTTCGTCGCCGGCATCGTCCCAGCCCCGCGCGGCGGCTTCCAGTCCTGGCCTGATTCGAAGGGATATCCGACTCTGCTGGTTTCGTCTATCCTCGGACGAATCGGGGGATTCCACCCTCCGCCAGGGCACGTCAGATGGGGGGTGAATGGAGTCGTGAAGTTCCTCAAGA
>DASQWY010000300.1:0-2900 GCA_035640005.1 Actinomycetes bacterium | reverse complement strand
ACCAGGGCCAGGCGCTCCAGCGCGATGCCGGCCTCGGCGGCGGCCACCACCCCGAGGTCGGGCAGGCCGACCGCGGCCACCCAGGAGCCGGCCGCCGACGCGCCCGCGACCAGGGCGAGGGCGAGGGCGGCGGAGCGGCCGACGGCCACCGTGCTCCCCCGGCGCAGGCCGCGGCCTGGCAGCAGCGGGGCGAGCGCCGGCGGGACCGGCAGCAGGCGCTCGGCCGCCAGCGGCACGCCAGGCCCGGCGAGCGCCGCGCCCGCCGGGACGGCCAGCCGTCCCGGTGCACGCCCCGGCACTGCCTACCTCGACCCGAGGGGCGCGCGTGCCAGGGAGGAGCCGGCCGGACCGGAGCGGGAGGTCAAACCCCTCCGCGTGGTCAAACAACCACTTTGCGTGACCAGCATGAGGACAGGATCGAATATATGTTCGACCCTGTCAAGCTCGGTCCGGTTCACTGGGGCGCCACCCTGGTATGACGGTGGACGGTAGTTGGCGGAAGCGGAACAGGTCAGGAGGCCGACATGGCACCACCGCAGCACGGCACGCCAGCGCCGGCGCCAACCGGCACCGGTCTGCGCTCGGCGCTGTGGCTGCCGCTGTTTGACGAGCTTGCCGACCCGGCGGCGGTCGCGCGGCTGGCCGCCGAGGCGGAGCAGGCCGGCTGGCACGGCTTCTTCGTGTGGGACCACCTGCGCTGGCGGCCACCGGTCCGGCAGCTGGCCGACCCATGGATCACGCTGGCGGCGATCGCCGCCGCCACCCAGCGCGTGCGGCTGGGCCCGATGGTCACCCCCCTTGCCCGCCGCCGGCCGGCCAAGCTGGCCAGGGAGACCGCGACGCTGGACAGGCTCAGCGGCGGCCGCCTCACCCTCGGCGTCGGCCTCGGCAGCGACCGCTTCGGCGCCGAGCTGTCGAAGACCGGCGAGCAGCTCGACGACCGGCTGCGGGCCCAGATGCTCGACGAGGCGCTGGAGGTCCTCACCGCCGCCTGGTCCGGCGAGCCGGTGCACCACCACGGCCGGCACTACACCGTGGACGACGTCCGGTTCCTGCCACGACCGGTGCAGCGGCCCGGGGTGCCGGTGTGGGTCGCGGGGTTCCCCGGCAACCTCAGGCCGCTGCGCCGGGCCGCCGGGCACGACGGGTTCTTCCCGGTCAACCTGGAGCACCCCGACCAGCTCGCCGAGGTCGTGGCCAGGCTCGCCGACCTGCGCCGGCATACCACGGCGCCGTACGACGTCGCCGTGGGGCTGCCGCCCGGCGCCGACCCGGCGCCCTGGGCCAAGGCGGGCGCAACCTGGTGGATGCCGGAGCTCTCGCCGGAGACGGTCTCGCTGGACCAGGTGCGCGGCGTGCTCCGCGACGGTCCGGCGGCACCCTGAGCCATCGACGTCCGCACCCGCAAGGAGCACGCATGAGGCGAACGGTGAACTCCAGTCAGGCCGCCGGCGAGCACAGGCTCAGGTACGCCGACCTGTTCGACGCCGAGGTGCGCCTGCACGACCAGCGGTTCCGCGCGGCCACGGGCGTCCGTCCCCGCGACCGCGTGCTCGACGTCGGCTGCGGTACGGGCCAGTCCACGCGCGACGCCGCCCGCGCCGCGGTCGCCGGGAGCGCCTTGGGCGTGGACCTCTCCGCACCGCTGCTCGAACGTGCCCGTCGGCTCAGCGACCAGGAGGGCCTGCGCAACGTCACCTACCAGCAGGCCGACGCCCAGGTCCACCGCTTCCCGCCGGCGTCCTTCGACCTGTGCATCAGCCGTTTCGGCGCGATGTTCTTCGCCGACCCGGTCGCCGCGTTCACCAATATCGGGCGCGCCCTGCGTCCCGGAGCGAGCCTGGTGCTGCTGGTCTGGCAGGGTCACGACCGCAACGAATGGTCCGCCGCGCTGCGCCAGGCCCTCACCGCGGGTCCGGCCGCGCCCACCCCTCCCGCCAGCGCCCAGGGCCCCTTCTCGCTCGCCGATCCGGCCGTCACGGAGGGCATCCTGGCGGCGTCCGGCTTCGCCGAGGTCGGCTTCACCGACGTGCACGAGCCCGTCTACTACGGCCCGGACAGCGCCACCGCCCACGAGCTGGTGCTCGGCCTGCGGGACACGAAGGACCTGCTCGCCGACCTGGACGTCGCCGAGGCCGAGCAGGCGCTCCGGCGGCTACGCGCCACCCTCGCCGCGCACGAGACCGGCAGCGGCGTGCTGTTCGACTCGCGTGCCTGGATCGTCACCGCCCGGCGACCCGGTAGCCGAGGTGGGTGACGCCCGGGGCGTCGACCACGCTGGTGATCTCCAGCCGGACCGGCCCGCCGATGTGGTCGAACAGGCGCACGCCGCCGCCGAGCAGCAACGGCACCACCGCGACCTGGATCTCGTCCAGCAGCCCCGCCTGGAGGCACTGCTGGGCGGCCTGCGAGCCCATCAGCGCCACGTACCGGTCGCCCGCGGCGGCCTTGGCCTGCCTGATGGCGCTCTCGATGCCGTCGGTGACGAACGTGTACGGCACCGAGGTCTCGGGCACCTCGGCCGGGACGCTGTGGGTGAGCACGAACAGCGGCCGGCCCGCCACCGGACCGTCGCCGCCCCACGCGTTGGAGATTTCGTAGGTGCGCCGGCCCGTCACCACCGCGCCGCAGGCGTCGATGCCGGCGTCGAAGACCTCCGCGCTGGGCTTGGAGAGCCTGAACCGGTCGCCGTGCCTGCTGGGGGTGTCGCCGGTGAAGTACCACTCGAACAGCGCCTGCCCGCCCTCGCCGAGGGGCAGCTCGTCGCCGTCGTTCGGCCCGGCGATGTAGCCGTCCAGCGACATCGTCAGGGCCACGGTGACCTTTGCCATGGTCAGCTCCTTGGGTCGGGGTGCCTTCCGTGTTCTATGACGAACCCCGGCCCGGAACCTCATCGGCGG
>DASQWY010000299.1:0-2493 GCA_035640005.1 Actinomycetes bacterium | reverse complement strand
CCGGTGGCCACGCCGTCGTCGACCAGGATCACTGTGCGCCCGGCGACCGGCTGGGGCGGGCGGTCCCCGCGGTAGCGGCGCAGCCGCCGCTCCAGCTCGGCGCGCTCGCGCCGGGCGACCGCCTCCAGCTCGTCGGGCTCCACGCCGGCCTGCCCGATCAGCTCCTGGTTGTGGATGGTGACGCCGTCCTCGCCGACCGCGCCGAGGCCGAGCTCCGGCTGCCAGGGGCAGCCGAGCTTGCGGACCACCAGCACGTCCAGGGGCGCCCCCAGCGCCCCGGCGACCTCGGCCGCCACCGGGACGCCGCCGCGTGGCAGGCCGAGCACCAGCGGCTGCTCGGTCCGCAGGTGCCCCAGCCGCTGCGCCAGCCTGCGGCCGCCGTCGACCCGGTCGGCGAACATCTCAGGCACCAGCTTGCGACGGTTCGCCCGCTCCGGCAATCGGCGGGCACCGGCAGGCCCGCCCGCAGCGGCCCCGCTTGCCTCAGGTCGGCCCGCCGGCTGCCGACAAGAGGGCATGCTGCTCGACCTGCTTCGCCGCGTTCGGGGGCTGCTGCCGCAGGGCAGCCCCCTGCCCGAGCGGTCCTGGCAGTTGCGCCACCGGGTGATCCTTCGGGTGCTGGCGCTGCACGCGGTGGGGGTGTTCTGCTTCGGGCTGCTGCGCGGCGTCGGCCTGGCCCACAGCCTGACCGAGACGGCGCCGCTGGCGGTCTGCGCCTGGCTGGCGGCGCAGGCGGCGCTTCCCCGGCGGATCCGCGCCGGGCTGGCGACCTTCGGGCTGCTGACCGCCTCGGCGGTGCTGGTCCACCTGTCCGGCGGGCTGACCGAGTTCCACTTCCACTTCTTCGTGATGCTGTTCGTGATCACCTTCTACCAGGACTGGGCCACCTTCCTGCTGGCGATCGCCTACGTGGCGGTGGACCACGCCGCGGTCGGCGTGCTGGCCCCGCACGCGGTGTACGACCACCCCGAGGCGTGGCGCAACCCGCTGAAGTGGGCCGGCGTCCACGCCCTGTTCGTCGCCGGCGCGAGCGTGGCGGCGGTGACCAACTGGCGGCTGACCGAGAAGGCGCAGGCCGGCGAGCGGGCCATGGCCGACAAGCTCGCCTACCAGGCCAGCCACGACGCCCTCACCGGCGTGCTCAACCGGCGGGAGTTCGAGCGCTGCCTGGCCGAGGCGCTGACCCGCTCCAAGACCCAGCACCAGGAGCACGTGCTGTGCCTGGTGGACCTGGACCGCTTCAAGATCGTCAACGACACCTGCGGCCACCTGGCCGGCGACAACCTGCTGCGCCAGCTCACCCACCTGCTGGAGGCGAAGCTCCGCAGCCGCGACAGCCTGGCGCGCCTGGGCGGCGACGAGTTCGGCATCCTGCTGGAGTCCTGCCCGCTGGACAGGGGCCTGGCGATCGCGGACGCGCTGCGCGAGGCGGTCGCGCAGTTCCGCTTCGTCTGGGAGCAGCACACCTTCAGCGTCGGCGCCAGCATCGGGGTGGTGGCGGTCACCAGCCTCTCCGGCGACCCGGAGGAGGTGGTGCAGGCGGCCGACAGCGCCTGCTACACCGCCAAGGACAAGGGGCGCAACCGCGTCCACCTGCACCAGCCGGGGGACGGTGAGCTGAGCCGCCGCCAGGGCGAGTCGCACTGGGCCGGCCGCGTGCTGGCGGCCATCCGCGAGGACCGGCTGGAGCTGTACTGCCAGCCGATCGTGCCGGTCGCCGCGCCGGCCAGGGCGGGGGAGTTCGTGGAGCTGCTGCTGCGCCTGCGCGACGAGGACGGGACCCTGGTCCCGCCGGGGGCGTTCCTGCCCGCCGCCGAGCGCTACGACCTGCTGCCCGCGATCGACCGCTGGGTGGTCGCGACCGCGTTCGCGATGCTCGCTCCCGGCTACGCCGACGGCAACCCGGGCGGGGACCTGTACTCGATCAACCTGTCGGGCGCCTCGATCGGCGACGAGACCTTCCTGCCGTTCGTCCGCGCGCGGCTGGCCGGGCACCAGGTCCCCCCGGAGGTCGTCTGCTTCGAGCTCACCGAGACGGTGGCGATCACCAACCTCGCCGTGGCGGTGGAGTTCATCAACGAGCTGCGCGCCCTCGGCTGCCGCTTCGCCCTCGACGACTTCGGCAATGGCCTGTCCTCGTTCGCCTACCTGAAGAACCTCCCGGTCGACTTCCTGAAGGTGGACGGCCACTTCGTCCGCGGCATCGCGCACGACTCGATCGACCGGGCGATGGTGGAGGCGGTCAACCGCATCGGCCACGAGATGGGCCTGCGGACGATCGCGGAGTTCGTGGAGAACCAGGCGATCCTGGACTGCCTGCGCGAGCTCGGCGTCGACTACGTGGCGCTCTCCTTCGTCCGGACCCCGGACGAGGTGCGCGCAGGGCGGGCCCTGGTGCGCAGGCTCGGGCGTGACACCCCGCTGGTGGTGAAGCTCGAGAAGCCCGAGGCGGTCGCGGCGGCGGGCGGGCAGCCGCCGCGCCAGCGGCTCGGG
>DASQWY010000298.1:0-3763 GCA_035640005.1 Actinomycetes bacterium | reverse complement strand
TGAAGGATCGGGTCGTGGTGGCCAGTTTTCGCCTGATCCTTCGCTCCGCTCAGGATTTGGAGTTTGGACAAACCAGAGGTGAGCGTTGAGGCTTAGGCTACCCGTTTCGGTCTTCTTCGAACGACCGGATAGCGCGTCCGGGGCCCCGGGCACTGGCCCGGGCGCCGCCCGGGTGATTTTCCGCGCCGCCGGCAGGGGCGGGCTGGTGTCCCGACCCGTGGTAATTCCAGCCCCAGCGCCCGGCGGACCCGCCCGGGCGTCAGGCGGTCGGGCGGCAGCGGGCGTTCCCAGGGTAAGCGGCGGTCGGCCACGACCTCCCGCGCCAGCCAGAGCTGCCACAGCCCCAGCGCCAGCAGCCAACTCCAGCGATCGGCCGCCGCGGGCGTGCGCGGGCGGACCGTGGTCCAGCCCAGAGCCTGCTTCAGGAAGCGGAAGCCGTGCTCGATCGTGAAGCGCGCGGTATACCAGCGCCACAGGTCCAGCAGGTCGTCCGGCAGCTCCCCGCCGACCCAGGCCAGCCAGAGGGGCCGGGGCGCTTTGGCCCGCCGCGGCAGGTGCGCGACCCGGACCCGCACGACCGTGAACGGCACGTCGTGGGCCCCCTGGACGTGCTGCTGCTCCCAGACGTCGACGTGCACGGTCCCGTGGGTCGGATCCTCCCCGCTCGCACTCCGGGCCGGGCGCGGGTGGGTCGAGGCGTCCCACAGCTTGAAGACCGGCCCGTGCTTCGGGTGCGGCCCGCGGCCCCGGTACGGCCCGGGCGGGCCGAGGACTTTCCGCCGCGGGCGCAGCCGTACCAGCAGGTCGAGCGGCAGCCCGGCGCGGGCGAACTGGGCCGGGTCGTACAGGCTGTCGTACAGCCCGATCGGCCGGGGCGCCTCCCGCGGACGCGCGGCCAGCGCGGTGCGGAGCTGGCCGATGGCGACCTCGGTCGGGGTGCCGCTCCCCGGGGCCCGATGCTCCAGGTCCAGCGGCAGCACCCAGCCCGTGCCGGGCGCCGGCACCGCCGTCAGCCACTGGTACTCCCAGCCCACGATCAGGCTGTCCTGCGGGATCCCGGGGCTGGCGAAGTGGCCGTAGGTCCGGGCCGGGCTGGTCCGCGCCGCCGGGCGGGGCCAGACCGTGCCGTCCCCGGCCCACAGCGGGCGCCCATCGATCGCCTGGCGCGCCAGGTAGCGGTGCAGCAGGGCGCGGCAGCGGGCCGGGTCCAGCGTGCCGTCGGCCAGCGCATCGCAGGCGCTCGGCCAGCCGCGGCGGAACGGGGCCGCCAGGCTCAGGCGCACCAGCGTCCCCCGCACCGGCGCCGCCAGCGCCGCGTCCAGCAACTCGAACAAGGTATCCTTCCGGCGACCCAGGGCCCGGTAGACGGCCTGCCGGAAGTCGCGCAAGGGTTGGAGGGCTGTGGTGGCTGTCATCCCCACAGCATGCCACCCCGCCGGCTACCCGGCCAGGCCTCCGCTCCCTGGGTCGCTCTTTGTCCAAACTCAAGTCAGAATGACAGTCGGGGTGGCCGGACTGGCGATTAGGGCGGCACCGTCGCGCCGCGGCCGAAGAAGCGGGCGGCCAGCAGCTCCTCGTGCATCGCCTGGACGCCTTCCAGCGGCACAGTCCGCGAGACGACCGGGCGGACCTTGCCCTGGCGGACCAGGTCGATGGCCTGCATGTACTCGGCCTTCGAATGGTAGCGCGAGCCGCTCACGGTCACTTCCTTCTGGACCAGGGTGGCCGGCCAGAGACTCAGCTCGACGCCAGGCCGGGTGCCCAGGTTGACCAGCCGCCCGGCCTTGCCGAGCAGGTCGTAGCCCCAGCGCAGCGTGTCGGACGAGTTGACCATGTCGATGACGACGTCCACGCCCTGGCCGGCGGTCGCCTGGCGGACGACCTCGGTCGCGGCATCCGCCCCGAGCCCCTCGAGGTTGACCAGGTGGTCGGCGCCGTATTCGCGCGTGCGCTCGAGCTTGGCGTCGTCGAGGTCGACCGCGATGAGCTCGGCGCCGTGCAGCTTGGCCACCTGGAGCATATGGATGCCGACCCCGCCGGCTGCGCCGACGACCATGACGCGCTCGCCCGGCTGGATGTTGGCCCGCGCCCCGCAGACATGGACCGGTGTGCCGATGGCGTCCGCGATGGTGGTGGCCGCCACGTCGTCGATGCCGTCCGGCAGGGCGAACAAGGAGTTCTCCGGCAGCTTGACGTATTCGGCGTAGCCGCCGTCGACGTCGCGCCCGACGTAGCCGCGGAAGTTATCGCAGAGCGGGTTCCGCCCACGGCGGCACCACTTGCAGCGGTCGCAGGTCAGGTAGAAGTAGGCCAACACCCGATCGCCCGGCTTGAACTGGCCGGCGCCGGGGCCGTTCTCGGCCACTTCGCCCGCGATCTCGTGGCCGGGGATCCGGTTGCGCATGGGGCCGGTCGTGCCGCCCATCTGCCCCGTGCAGGCGTTGACGACCGTCAGCCCGACGCCGCAGGCCCCGACCTTGACCAGCACCTCGCCCGGGCCGGGCTCGGGCGTCGGCACCTCGGCCAGGTGGAGGGGGACGTTCGGTTCATCGAGAATCAGCGCTTGCATCGTGGAGCCCTCACCCTGACCCTCTCCCAGGGGGAGAGGGGACTGTTTTCTTGTGCTTCATCCCATCCAGCCTCCGATCTTCTCACCGGCCAGCTGGGCGCCGGTCCGGATGGCGACGAGCTGGTTGGCGCCATCCATATGGGTAACGGTGACTGCGTCGCGGTAGTACTTCTCGGCCGGCCAGCGGGTCATCACGCCGTAGCCGCCCCAGACCTGGAGCGCCCTGGTAGCGACCCGGATTGCCATCTCGCTGGCGAACAGCTTGGCGACGTTGCCGAGCTTCGGGTCGAACGGGTCGGCGCGATCGGCGGCCCAGGCGGCCCGCCAGACCAAGGAGCGGGCGGCCTCGATCTCGGCTAGCATCTCGCCGAAGACCACCTGGGTAGCCTGATGCCGGATGATCGGCACCCCGCCCTGGACCCGCTCCTGGGCCCGCGCCAGCGCCGCTTCGAAGGCGCCGCGCGCCACGCCCACCGAGAGCGCGCCGGTCTTGGCCAGGCTGCGGCGGCCGACGTAGGCCAGGAAGCCGAGGCCGCCGCCGACCTCGCACAGGCGATTCTCGTCCGGCACGAAGCAGTCATCGAAGATCAGCTCGACGTTCGAGCTGAGCCGCTGGCCGACCTTGTCCTCGGAGACGCCGTAGCGGAAGCCGGGCGTGCCCTGCTCGACGACGAAGCAGGTCAGGCCTTCGAGGATGGTGGCGTTCGGATCGGTTCGGGTCAGGACGAAGACCATCCTGGCCTCGCCGCCGTTATTGATGAAGTGCTTGCGGCCGTTGAGCAGCCAGCCGTCGCCGTGGCGACGGGCGGCCAGGGCCGGGCCCGCGCCGGGGGCGAGATACGGTCCCCAGGTGTCCGAGCCGGCGGCCGGCTCGGTCCCGCCCAGGCCCAGCACGCAGCGGGGATCGTCGCGGAGCTTCGGCAGGAAGCGCTCGCGCTGGGCATCGGTCATCAGGTGGCTGATGATCGGGGTGAACTTCCAGGTCTGATCGAGGTCGACCGCCACCCCTACGTCGGCCGCCGCCAGCTCTTCGACGCAGAGGACCAGCGTCAGGGTGTCGGCCCCGCCGCCGCCCTGCTCGCTGGGGAGCGCCAGCGTCCGCAGCCCGGCGGCGTCGGCCTTCTCGATCAGATCCCAGGGATAGCGCTGCCAGGGATCGGCGATCCGCTCCCGTTCGGCGACGACCGGCTTGAT
>DASQWY010000297.1:0-2081 GCA_035640005.1 Actinomycetes bacterium | reverse complement strand
GGATGGTGCGCCGCAGCGCCCGCAGGCCGGCCGTGCTCACCCCGATTCCCGGCAGCCCGCCGGCCTCGGCGCCGAGCGCCACGGTCGGCGCGCGGTAGCCGACCGCCAGCCCGCCGGCGCCGCGCAGCACCGCCACGCGCTGCGTGACGCCGGACTCCTCGAGCGCCGCCACCAGGTCGGCGGTGAAGATCTCCGCTCCCCGCCGCTGCCCGGTGGCGACAACGTGCAGCACCCGCATTGCTCCCCCTACGTCGAAGTGCGCTTTTCCGGGCCGCCCCCATGCCCCACCATGTGGGAGCCCCGCGGCGGTTCCCCATGTCCTGGCAATCGAGGAGCGACCAAGTGCACGTTCTGTATGTGATCGACAGCCTGGTGCCCGGCGGCGCCGAGCGCTCGCTGGTGGCGATGGCCCCGCATCTGGTCGCCGGCGGGATCAGGCTCGAGGTCGCCACCCTCTCCGAGCGGCCGGGCGTGGAGGCCGACCTGGAGGCCGCCGGCGTGCGGCTGCACCGGCTGGCCGGGCCGGGCGGGCGCGCCGGCTGGGTCCGCAGGACGCGGCGGCTGATCCGCGAGGTCCGGCCCGACCTGGTCCACACCACCCTGTTCGAGGCCGACCAGGCCGGCCGCGTGGCCGCGGTGCTTGCCCGCACGCGCGTGGTCTCCAGCCTGGTCAACGTCGCCTACGGTCCCGAGCAGCAGCGCAGCGGCGGCGTGGGCGCGCTGAAGCTCGGCGCGGTGCGGCTGCTCGACGCCCTCACCGCCCGCCCGGTGGTCCGCTTCCACGCGGTCTCCGAGCACGTCGCCGACGTCATGGCCCAGCGCCTGCACCTGCGGCGCTCGCGCGTGGAGGTGGTGCCGCGGGGCCGCGACCCGGAGCTGCTCGGCGAGCGCACGCCGGAGCGCCGGGAGCTGGCCCGGGCCCGGCTCGGCGTCGAGCGGGAGCAGCCCGTGGTCCTGGCCGTCGGCCGGCAGGAGCCGCAGAAGGGCTTCGACACCCTGCTCGAGGCGCTGCCGCGGGTCGCCGCCGCGGTGCCGGGCGCGCGCCTGTTCGTCGCCGGCCGCGACGGGACCCACACCCCGCGCCTGCGCGAGATCCACGAGCGCCTGGGGCTCGGGGACGCGGTGCGGTTCCTGGGCGCGCGGACGGACGTCTACGACCTGCTCTGCGCCGCCGACGTGTTCGCCTTCCCCACCCGCTGGGAGGGCATGCCCGGGGCGATCCTGGAGGCGATGGCGCTGGGCGCGCCGATCGTGGCCAGCGACGTGCCGCCGGTCCGCGAGGCGGTGCGGGACGGGGTGAGCGCCCGGCTGGTGCCCCCCGGCGACCCGGAGGCGCTCGCCCTGGCCATCGCGGCCACGCTCCAGGACCCCGCCGCCGCGGCCGAGCGGGCCGCCAGGGCCCGGGCCGAGTTCGAGGCCCGCTTCACCATCCGCCGCGCCGCCGACGGGATGCTCGCCTTCTACCAGCACGCCCTGGCCGGCTGACCTGGTCATCCCGCCCTCCGCAGGCGCCCCGGCAGCAACGCCCTGACCGACCGGCGCAGCCCGCCGGGCATCATGCGGCCGGCGGCGCGGTAGCTGGTGGTGTAGGCGGCCTCGACCAGCCAGTCCCACCGGCTCCGCGGCGCCCCCACGGATTCCAGGTAGATGCGCTCCAGTTGCCGGCCGGCGGCCTGGAGGCTGTAGCGCTCCTCGACGATCGCCCGCCCCAGCTTCCCCAGCGCCTGCAGGCCGCCGGCATCGTCGAGCAGGTCCTGGATCTGCCCCGCCAGCCGGCTCACCGGGACCCGCCCGTTGTCGTAGCCGTAGAAGCCCTGCTGGAAGAAGACGTCCCTGGTGCTCTCGGTGAAGGGCAGGGAGAAGCCGCCCTCGGCGGCGACGATGAGCGGCTTGCCGAAGGCCAGGGTGCGGATGGCGGAGCCGCCCTGGCCGATCATCAGCGAGGCCGCCTCGTAGGCCGGCCGCGGGTCCGCCAGGGCGCCGGTGACGACCACCGCCCGGCGGCCCAGGCGCGCGTTGGCCTCGGCGGCGAGCTGGCGGACCCGCTCCTCGGCCTCACCCTCGCCGACGATGACGAGCTG
>DASQWY010000296.1:0-10881 GCA_035640005.1 Actinomycetes bacterium | reverse complement strand
AACCGGACGATTCGCCGGCGAAGCCTCACAGGCCCGGCGCGCTTGGGTAGGCTTACCGCGCTGGCTGCCGGGAATCGCCCCAGGGGAGTAGCAGGTGTTCGAAGACGACATCGAGTCGGTACTGATCACCGAGGAGCAGGTACAGGGCAAGGTCCGCGACCTCGCCGCGCAGATCTCCAAGGACTACCAGGGCCGGGACGTGCTGCTGGTCGGCGTGCTCAAGGGCGCCTTCATCCTGATGGCGGACCTGGCCAGGGCGCTGACCGTGCCGCACGAGTTCGACTTCATGGCGGTCTCGTCGTACGGCTCGGCGACCCAGACCTCCGGCGTGGTGCGGATCCTCAAGGACCTCGACCGCGAGATCCAGGGCCGCGACGTGCTGATCGTCGAGGACATCATCGACTCCGGCCTGACCCTCAACTACCTGCTCAAGAACCTCCGCAGCCGGCGCCCGGCGACCCTGGAGGTCTGCGCCCTGCTGTACAAGCCGGACCAGCTGAAGGCCGATATCGAGGTGAAGTACGCCGGCTTCGACATCCCCAGCGTGTTCGTGGTCGGCTACGGGCTGGATTACGCCGAGCGCTACCGCAACCTGCCGTTCGTGGCCACGCTGCGCCCCGAGGTTTACCGCGGCCGCTGACGCGGCACCCCTCGGAAACACGATCTGACCTGGTCAAATGGGGCTCGCGGCGCATTGTCCGCCCGGTCGCGCCGATGCTACGATGGCTCACCTTATCCACCCATCACCGCCCCTGCGATCCGGTGGGACGCCCAAAATCCACAGGTCGTGCCACTATGGCTCGGGGAGGAGCGAGCGGTGCCACCTCTCCGCTATGAAGCTTGGAAGGGAGGCAGGGGCGAGGACGACGGCCGATCGAGGCGCTCTGGTTCTGCACCCCGCGTGACACGATGCCCAACTTGAACCGGTTGTTCCGGGGACCGATGGCGTACCTGCTGTTGATCCTCGTGCTGGTGTTCCTGTTCTTCAAGTTCTTCGCGGCCACCCCGCAGGTCGAGCAGGCGCGCCTGTCGGACGTGGTGGCCCGGATCAACGAGGGTGGTGTCAAGGACGTCGTCCTGAAGGACCAGGACCAGAAGATCACCGGCACCTACGTGTCGACCGGTCGCAAGTTCGAGGCCTCCTACACCCAGGGCCAGGGCGAGGCACTGTTCGACCAGCTGGTGAGGAAGAACATCCCGGTCCGGGTCGACCAGCGCGGCCAGTCGGTGCTGGTGCAGATCCTCATCCAGCTGCTGCCCTTCGCCGTGCTGCTGTTGCTGTTCTTCTTCCTGATGCAGCAGATGCAGGGCGGCGGCAACCGGGTGATGAGCTTCGGCAAGTCCAAGGCGCGGCTGGTCACCAAGGACCAGCCGAAGATCACCTTCCAGGACGTGGCCGGGGTCGACGAGGCGGTCGAGGAGCTACAGGAGATCAAGGAATTCCTCGAGAACCCGGCCAAGTTCCAGGCGATGGGCGCCAAGATCCCCAAGGGCGTGCTGCTGTTCGGCCCGCCGGGGACGGGCAAGACCCTGCTGGCGCGGGCGGTGGCCGGCGAGGCCGGGGTGCCGTTCTTCTCCATCTCCGGCTCGGACTTCGTGGAGATGTTCGTCGGCGTCGGCGCCAGCCGCGTCCGCGACCTGTTCGAGCAGGCCAAGGCGAACGCACCCGCGATCGTGTTCGTGGACGAGATCGACGCGGTCGGCCGCCAGCGCGGCGCCGGCCTGGGCGGCGGCCACGACGAGCGTGAGCAGACCCTGAACCAGCTGCTGGTGGAGATGGACGGCTTCGACGTGAAGTCGGGCGTGATCCTGATCGCCGCCACCAACCGGCCCGACATCCTCGACCCGGCGCTGCTGCGCCCCGGTCGCTTCGACCGCCAGATCACCGTCGACCGGCCCGACCTCAAGGGCCGGCTGGACATCCTCAAGGTCCACGCCCGCGGCAAGCCGATCGCCATCGGCATCGACCTGGAGGTGCTGGCCCGCCGCACCCCCGGGTTCACCGGCGCCGACCTGGCCAACGTCGTCAACGAGGCGGCGCTGCTGTCGGCCCGCCACGGCCGCAAGGAGATCGACGGCGAGGAGCTGGAGGAGGCGATCGACCGGGTCATCGCCGGGCCCGAGCGCAAGACCAGGGTGATCTCCGAGAAGGAGAAGCGGATGATCGCCTACCACGAGTCGGGCCACGCGATCGTCGGGCACGCGCTGCCGAACGCCGACCCGATCCACAAGGTGTCGGTGATCTCCCGCGGCCGCGCCCTCGGCTGGACGCTGAGCCTGCCGGTGGAGGACAAGTTCCTGGTCACCCGCAGCGAAATGATCGACGAGCTGGCCATGCTACTCGGCGGCCGGGTCGCCGAGGAGCTGTGGTTCCTCGACCCGACCACTGGCGCCTCCAACGACATCGAGAAGGCCACCCAGGTCGCCCGCAAGATGGTGTGCGAGTACGGCATGAGCGACCGGCTCGGCTCGCTGGTGCTCGGCACCAAGCAGGAGAACGTCTTCCTCGGCCGCGACTTCGGTCACCAGCAGGACTACTCCGAGCAGGTCGCCTTCGAGATCGACAAGGAGATGCGCCGCCTGATCGACGAGGCGCACCTGGAGGCCGAGCAGATCCTGACCACCTACCGGGACGTGGCCGACGCCATGGTCGAGGCGCTGATGGAGAAGGAGACCATCGGCAAGGAGGAGCTGGCCCAGATCCTCTCCCCGGTGGTCAAGCGGCCGGCGCGGGGCATCATGGCCCCGCCCCAGAGCCAGGTCCGCGCCAACGGCGGCCGTTCCCGCGACGAGGCCGGCATCGCCAGGGCCCAGGACAGCTCGGCCGCCGACTGACGGAGCGCCCGAAGGGCCCGGGGAAGCCTCCCGGGCCCTTCGCCGTTGTAGGCGCTGAGAGGTGATGTCCATGAGCATCCAGGGTGACGGCAAGGCCGAGGTCGGTTCGCTCGCCGAGGAGGCGGCCACGGTCGCCACCGGCGGGCGGGCGTTCGACCACGCCAAGGTGGAACGGGGCGTCCGGCTGATCCTGGAGGGTATCGGCGAGGACCTGGACCGCGTCGGCGTGCGCGACACCCCACAGCGGGTGGCGCGCATGTACGAGGAGATCACTGCCGGCCTCCGCAGCGACCCGACCGACGTCCTCGAGGTCCTGTTCGAGGAGGGCCACGACGAGCTGGTCATGGTCCGCGACATCCCCCTCTACAGCATCTGTGAGCACCATTTGTTGCCATTTGTCGGCAAGGCGCACGTCGCCTACATCCCGAACGAGCGGGGGCAGATCACCGGGCTGTCGAAGCTGGCCCGGCTGGTGGACGGGCTGGCGCGCCGGCCGCAGGTGCAGGAGCGGCTCACCTCCCAGGTCGCCGACGCGCTGGTGGAGCGGCTCGACCCGCGCGGGGCGCTGGTGGTGCTGGAGGCCGAGCACCTGTGCATGAGCATGCGGGGCGTGCGCAAGCCGGGCGCGATCACCGTCACCTCGGCGGTGCGCGGCCAGTTCCGCGACTCGATGTCCACCCGCATGGAGGCGATGAACCTGCTCGGCGTGACCCGCCTCGGCTGAGGGCGGACCGGCGGGGCCGGGCGGCAGCCACGTCGATATCATGGGCCGGCCATCGCCCTGGAGGTCCGCCGTGCCGTTCGAGCTCACCGTGCCCCACGACCTGCGGGTCGGCGACCGGGTGCTGCCCACGGCCACGCGCTGCCTGGTCATGGGCGTGGTGAACGTCACGCCCGACTCGTTCTCGGACGGCGGCCGCTACCTGGACCACCAGGCGGCCATCGCCCACGGCCTCGCCCTGGCCGGCGAGGGCGCCGACCTGCTCGACGTCGGCGGCGAGTCGACCCGCCCGGGCGCCGCCTACGTCGACGAGGCGACCGAGCTGGACCGGGCGCTGCCCGTGGTGGAGGCGCTGGCGAAGGCCAGCGACGTGCCCGTCTCCATCGACACCCGCAAGGCCGCGGTCGCCCGCGCCGCCTTGGCCGCCGGGGCCGCGGTCGTCAACGACGTCTCGGCCGGCCGCGACGACCCCGACCTGCTCGGCGTAGCCGCGCAGGCGAAGGCGCCGGTGGTGCTCATGCATATGCGGGGGATCCCGGCGACCATGCAGGAGGACCCGCGCTACGAGGACGTGGTCGCCGAGGTCGAGGCCTTCCTGGCCGACCGCTGCGCGGCCGCCGAGGCCGCCGGGGTCGCCCACGACGCCCTGGTCGTGGACCCCGGCATCGGCTTCGGCAAGCGGGACGAGCACAACTACGCGCTGCTGGCCGCCCTGCCGCGGCTGACCCGGCTCGGCCACCCGCTGCTGGTCGGCACCAGCCGCAAGGGCTTCGTCGGCCGGGCCCTGGACGCCCCGGTGCACGAGCGCCTGGAGGGCTCGGCCGCCGCCGTGGTGTGGGCGGTGGAGCGCGGCGCCCGGATCGTGCGCGTCCACGACGTCCGCCACATGGTCCGCACCGTCCGCATGACCGAGGCGCTGATGGCCGGGGGCCGCCGCCGGTGACCAAGCTGGACGACGCGGCCGTCGCCGCCGCCAACGAGGAGTTCTACGCCGCCTTCGAGGCGCTCGACATCGAGCGGATGGAGGCCTGCTGGGCCCACGACGACCAGGTCCGCTGCATCCACCCGGGCTGGGACGCGATGGTCGGCTGGCCGCAGGTGTGCCGCTCGTGGATGGCGATCTTCGCCAACTCCGCCTACATCCAGTTCTTCCTGACCGACGTGCAGGTCCACGTGGACGACGGGCTGGCGGTGGTGACCTGCGCCGAGAACGTGCTGTCCGGCGGGCCGGCCGACGCCGAGGTCCAGGACGCCAAGGTGCTCGCCACCAACGTGTTCCGCCGCGGCGACGATGGCTGGCGCCTGGTGCTGCACCACGGCTCCCCGGTGCTGCGGCCGTGACCGGCGACCGCATCCTGCTGCAGGGCCTGCGGGCCCGCGGCCGCCACGGCGTGCTGCCGCACGAGCGGGAGCTCGGCCAGCTGTTCGTGGTCGACCTGGAGCTGCGCCTGGACCTGTCGGCGGCCGGCCGCTCCGACGACCTCGGCGACACCGTCGACTACGGCGAGCTGGCCGGCCGCGTCGCCGAGCTGGTCGGCGGCCGCCCCCGCCGGCTGCTGGAGGCGCTGGCCGAGGACCTCGCCGCCCTTGCCCTGACCGACCGGCGGGTCGAGACGGTCCGCGTGCGGGTCGCCAAGCCCCAGGCCCCCCTCCCCGCCGACGCCACCGTGGCGGTGGAGCTCGTGCGCGGGCGGGAGCGAGGATGAGGGCGCACGTGGCGCTCGGGTCGAACCTGGGGGACCGCATGGCGACCCTGGACGCGGCGGTCAGGGCGCTCGACGCCGACGCCCACACCCACGTGATGGCCGTCTCCCGGGTCTACGAGACCGAACCGGTCGGCGGCCCCGCGCAGGACCACTACCTGAACGCCGTGGCGGTGCTGGAGACCGACCGCAGCCCCCACGACCTGCTGGAGCTGCTGCTGGCCACCGAGGCGAGCCTCGGCCGCGTCCGCGCCGAGCGCTGGGGGCCGCGCACCGCCGACCTCGACCTGCTGCTGTACGACGGGCCGCCGGTGGAGGCGCCCGACCTGACCGTCCCGCACCCGCGCGCCAAGGAGCGCGCCTTCGTGCTGGTGCCGCTGCTCGACGCCGATCCCTACGCCACCTTCCCCGACGGCGAGACCGCCGCGGAGGCGCTCGCCCGCCTCGGTCCGGTCTCGGGGGTGGTCCCGGTGGGGGAGCTGGAGGTGTAGGTGGGAGCTCCCCGGTGACCGCATCCGGCGCCCGCGTCCGCTTCGAGCTGCTGCTCGGGCAGGTGCTGGCCGTGCTGCCGCCGCCGCCGGCGCAGGTGGTGGACGCCGGCGGGGGCACCGGCCACCTGGCGGTGGCCCTCGCCCGCCTCGGCTACCGGGTGACGGTGGTCGACACCTCCGCGGCCATGCTGGCCACCTGCGCCCAGCGGGCCGAGGGCGAGGGGCCGGAGGTGGCCGGCCGCCTGACCACCGTGCAGGGCGACGCCGCCGACCTGCCCGGCCTGCTCGGCGCCGCCAGCCAGCAGGTCGCCACCTGCCACGAGCTGCTCACCCGGGTCGACGACCAGGCGGGGCTGCTGGACGCGCTGGCGGGCGTGCTCGCCGAGGGCGGGGTGCTGTCGCTGGCGTTCGCCAACCGCGACTGGCTGACGCTTCGGGCCGTCCGGCGGGGGGAGCACGCAGCCGCGCTCGCCCTGGTCGAGGGTAGGGTCGAGGCGCCGGTGGCGGCCGGCCGCGGCGTGCAGCGGCCGGAGCCGGCCGAGCGCCCCCTGACCCTCGCCGAGGTCGAGCCGCAGCTGGAACGGGCCGGCCTGGAGCCGCTGGCCGCCTACGGGGTCGGCGTGTTCGCCGAGGCGGGCGACGACGACCTCGACGCCGCCGCCCTCGCCACCCTCCGGGAGCTGGAGCGCCGGGTGGCCGGCCGCGAGCCCTACCGCTCCAGTGCCCGGACGGTCCACATCTTGGCTCGACGAGTAGTTCGTCACGAGTTGTCTGGATATACTCCGTGACACCCCGCAGAGGTTCCCATGGCGACACAACCTGACCTTGTCCTCTCGCCTGCCGCCGTGATCGGCGCCGGGCGGGTCGGTCTGTCGCTCGCCACCGTGCTGCACCGCGCCGGCGCCGACGTCACCGTCGGGGTCCGCTCCAAGGAGGGCGCGGCCCGCGCCGAGGCGGCCGGCCTGCCCGCGGCCGAGACGGCCGAGGCGGCCCGCGACGCCTCCCTGGTCATCCTGGCGGTGCAGGACGACCAGCTGCCGGCGCTGGTCACCGCCCTGGCGGCGGACGGCATCTTCGCCGCCGGCCAGACCGTGGTCCACACCGCCGGGGTCGACGGCCCCGCCCTGCTGGTCCCGGCGGCCGCCAGCGGCGCGCGGGTGGCCGCCTGCCACCCGGTGCAGATCTTCAACGACGACCTGGAGGCGACCCTCGGCCGGCTGCCCGGCACCGTCTGGGGGGTGACCGGCGACCCGGTGGGCAAGCAGGTCGTCGCCGCCCTCGGCGGCGTGCCGATGGACGTGCCGGAGGCCGGCCGGGTCCGCTACCACGCCGCCCTGGTGCTGGCCGCCAACGGCTGCGCCGCCCTGGCCGCCACCGCCGCCGACCAGCTGCGGGCGGGCGGCGTGATCGACCCGGCGGCGCTGCTGGACAACCTCGTCCACGCCAGCGTGGACGCCGCCCTGGCCACCGGCCAGGCCGGCCTGTCCGGGCCATGGGTGCGCGGCGACGGCCGCACCGTGGCGATGCACACCGAGGCGCTGGCCCGCAAGCAGAAGATCGTCAACGTGTACGTCGCCGTGGCCCGGCTGGTGGCCGACCGGGCGGCCGCCGCCGGCCGGCTTGACCCCGACGCCCGCCGCAGGATCGAGGCCGGCCTGCAGGGCGAGGTCGAGGGCGAGGAGTCCCACGAGCGCCTGGAGCTGCTGCGGAGGCTCCGCCGCCGTGCGCGCGGTCGCAACCAGCGCTGAGCTCCGCGCCGCCACCGAGGCGGCGCGGGGCGGCGGGACCGAGGTCGGCTTCGTGCCGACCATGGGCGCCCTGCACGCCGGCCACCGCTCCCTGGTCGCCCGCGCCAGGCGCGAGACCGGCTTCGTGGTCGTGTCGGTGTTCGTCAACCCGCTGCAGTTCGGCCCGTCCGAGGACCTGGCGACCTACCCGCGCGACCGCGAGGGGGACCTGGCGGCGCTGCGCGCCGACGGCGCCGACCTGGCCTTCCTGCCCTCCGAGGAGGAGCTGTGGCCGGTCCCGCCCGGGGTGCGGCTCAGCGTCGGCCCGTTGGCGTCGCGGCTGGAGGGGGCGCTGCGCCCCGGCCACTTCGACGGGGTCGCCACGGTCGTGGCCAAGCTGCTGCACCTGGTCGGCCCGGCCCGCGCCTACTTCGGCCAGAAGGACGCGCAGCAGCTGGCCGTGGTGCGGCGGATGGTCGCCGACCTCGCCTTCCCCAACCAGGTCCTCGCCTGCCCGACCGTGCGGGAGACGGACGGCCTGGCGATGTCCTCCCGCAACGCCCGCCTGTCGGCCGCCGAGCGCGAACGCGCCACCGCCCTGTTCCGGGGGCTGGCGGCGGGGCTGGAGGCCTTCCGGGCCGGCGAGCGCGACCCCGCCGCGGTCGAGGCGGCCGCCCGCGCGGTGCTGGGCGCCGCCGCCGGCGTGGAGGTCCAGTACGTCGCCCTGGTCGAGCCGGACGGCTTCACCCGGCCCGCGGCCGCCGCGCCCGGTCACCTGCTGGCGACCGCCGCCCGTGTCGGATCCACGCGCCTGATCGACAATGTGACCCTGGAGTGAAGGGGGCACAGATGCTGCTGGCCATCGACGTCGGCAACACCGAGATCACCATCGGCGTGTTCGAGGGCGAGAAGCTGCTGCAGCACTGGCGGGCCGCCACCGTGGCCGAGCGCACCGCCGACGAGCACGCCCTGCTGCTCGGCGGTTTCCTCGCGCAGGAGGGCCTGCGCTTCGCCGAGGTGGTCACCGGCGTGGCGGTCTCCTCGGTGGTGCCCCGCCTCACCCAGGCCCTGCGCGAGATGGTGCAGCGCTACTGCGGCTTCGAGCCGTTCGTGGTGGAGCCCGGGATCCGCACCGGGCTGAAGATCCTCACCGACAACCCGCGCGAGGTCGGCGCCGACCGGGTGGTCAACACCGCCGCCGCCTTCGCCGCCTACGGCGGCCCGGCGGTGGTGGTCGACTTCGGCACCGCCACCACCTTCGACGCGGTCTCCGAGCGCGGCGAGTACCTGGGCGGGGCGATCGCGCCCGGCATCCAGATCTCCACCAACGCCCTGGCCAGCCACACCGCCCAGCTCCGCAGGGTGGAGCTGGCCGCGCCCCGCTCGGTGGTCGGCAAGAACACCGCCGAGGCGCTGCAGTCCGGCATCGTCTACGGCTTCGCCGGCCAGGTCGACGGGATCGTCCGCCGCATGGTCGCCGAGCTCGGCGGCCGGGCGACCGTGATCGCCACCGGCGGCCTGGCCGAGGCGGTGCTGGAGGCCTGCGAGACGGTGCAGCGCCACGACCCCTGGCTCACCCTGCACGGGCTGCGGATCGTCTACGACCGCAACGCCGGCCCGCCGACCCATGGCTGAGCCGGCCCGCCGGCACGACCGGGTCAGCGGCCGGGCCGTGTCGCCGCGCGCCTTCCGCGCCTTCGGCATCGAGGCGGTGCTGCTCGGCCCGGCGAGCGTGCAGCACGGCCTGGTCCGCCGGGAGGGGGTGGCGGTGTGGCGGCGGCTGGCCGAGCACGCGCCCGTGTTCGACCGGGCGGCCGCCGCCGGCGCCGGCCCGGACGGGCTGCTGCCGGTGCGGGTGGTGGTGGCCACGACCCGGGCCAGGGACCGCGCCCTGCGCGTGCCCGCCATGGGCGAGCGGGCCGCCAGGGTGGAGGCGGCCGCCGCCGACGGCCCGCCAGCCGCCGGCTGGCTGCTGCTGGTCGACGAGGGGCCGGGAGAGACCTGGCTGTACCTGGCGGAGGAGCCCGACCCGGTCGCCGCCCTCGACGGCTTCCTCGACCGCCGCGGCCGCACCAACTTCGCGCTGGCCAGGTGGCGCTCCCGGGTCGGCGGCCTGGCCAGCGCCGGCCTGCTGCTCGGCCTCGCCCTGGTGATCTACGCCCCGGTCGCCGGCCTCGGCCCCCCCGGCCAGCTCCTCGGCGCCGCGGCCATCGCCGGGGCGGTACTCGCCCTGGTGGCAGCGCGCCCGCGCCTACGTTGAGGCCGGGGAGGTCCGGCGAGGCCGGGAGAGCCGGCGAGGCCGGCGTCACCTCGCCGTAGGCGCGGGGGGTTCGGGGGGCGGAGCGCAGCGCAGCCCCCCGATGGAAAGAGGACCCGGACGAGTTCAGCTGGTCGCCACGGCAGACAGGTCAGGGCTACCCGGGCACAGCCCGGCCCCGGCCCCCGGGGGATGAAAGAGGCCGGGACCGGACCCGCCCGGTCGCCCCACGCGCCCCCGAGTCGGGGCGGCCGGTCCGGGGGCGACCGACGACGACCTTGCGCAGAGGCTGAGGACGGAACGCCTCGGCGCGGGCGTGGCGGCACCAGGGGAGGTGACGGCCGCGAGGCCGCCTGGGGACGGTGCCTGCCCGCCTGGGTGGTTGGTCGTCGTCATCGGCATGGCCGCCGGCGGGGGTTGGGTGCCCGGTTGGGAGGGAGTTGCAGGACCCGTCGGCGCCAGCACGAAGGTTGCCAACCCGGCCTAACCGGGCGGTAACGACGAGCACCGCCGGCCCGTGCGCTAGCATCCGCCGCATGGACGTCGAGCGGGTGCGGCGCGAGAAGCTGGCCAGGCTGCGCGCGGCCGGCGTGTTCCCCTACCCGGCCGGCCTGCACCGCAGCCACACCCTCGCGGAGGTCCGGCGCGGCTGGGACGGGCTGGCCGCCGGGGAGGAGTCCGCGGACGTCGTCCGGGTCGCCGGCCGCATCGTGCTGCGCCGGGTCATGGGAAAGCTCGCCTTCTGGACCTTGCGCCACGGCGACGACGAGCTGCAGGCGATGCTCACCGTCGGCGCCCTCGGCGACGACCAGTTCGCGGTCGTGACCGACCTGGACGTGGGCGACTGGGTCGCGGTCCAGGGGCCGGTGGTGCGCACCCGCAAGGGCGAGCTGTCGGTCAAGCCGACCGAGGTGGTCCTGCTCGGCAAGGGCCTGCGGCCGCTGCCCGACAAGTGGAAGGGCCTGCACGACGTGGAGGTCCGCTCCCGCCAGCGGGAGCTGGACCTGGTCGTCAACCCGGAGACCCGCACGGCGGCGCGGTTGCGGATCGACGTGGTCCAGTCGCTGCGCCAGTCCATGCTGGCCCGCGGCTACCTGGAGGTGGAGACGCCGATCCTCAACCCGGTCCCTGGCGGGGCGCTGGCGCG
>DASQWY010000295.1:0-2062 GCA_035640005.1 Actinomycetes bacterium | reverse complement strand
GACGGCGAGCCCATCCAGGCCCGCCTGTGGTCGTGCGGCCCAGAGCTGGTGGAGCTGGAGGACGGGGGAGTGCGGCGCCGCTTCGAGGTCCAGCGCGTCGGCGACCTGCACTTCGTCGACAGCCCGCTGGGCTCCGGCGCGCTGCGCGAGCCGCCGCGGTTCCCCGAGCCCGCCGCCGCGGGCCCCGCTGCCGGCTCCCTGGCCGCCCCGCTGCCCGGGGTGGTGCGGCGGGTCGCCGCCCGCGCGGGCGAGCGGGTGGAGGCCGGCGCCCTGCTGGTGGTGATCGAGGCCATGAAGATGGAGCACCACGTCACCGCGCCGAGCGCCGGCGTGGTCGGCGAGCTCCTGGTCGCGGAGGGCCAGGAGGTCGACGCCGGCGCGACGCTGGCGGTGATGGGCACCGAGCCGGAGGCCGGCGATGGCTGAGGCGCGGCCGGTCGAGTACCGGCTCTCCGAAGACGTCGCCTGGCTGGTCATCAACCGGCCGGAGGCGCGCAACGCCATCGACCGCGCCGTCGGCGAGGGCCTCTGGGCCGGGTTCCGCGCCTTCGAGGCCGACCCGGCGGCCAGGGTGCTGGTGCTGACCGGCAGCGGCGACGCCGCCTTCTGCGCCGGCGCCGACCTCAAGGAGATGGCCGCCCTGGGCCTCGCCCTGCCGCCCAGGGACATGGCTCCGCACCTGGGCGTCAACATCGACGTCTCCAAGCCGGTCATCGCCGCGGTCAACGGCGCCGCCTATGCCGGCGGCTTCCTGCTGGCGCAGATGTGCGACCTGTGCCTGGCCGCCGAGCACGCGACCTTCGCGATCGCCGAGGCGCGCTGGGGCCGGGGCGCGCCGTGGGCCGCGCCGCTGCCCTGGCTCATCCCGCCGAGGGTGGCGATGGAGCTGCTGCTCACCGCCCGGCCGCTGGACGCCCGCCGGGCGCTTCAGGTGGGGCTGGTCAACGCGGTGGTCCCGGCGGCCGCGCTGCGCGAGGAGGCCGCCAGGCTGGCGGCGACCATCGCCGCCAACGCGCCGCTGTCGGTGCGCGCCGCCAAGGCCATGGTCTACCGGTCGGCGGGTAGCCCTCTGCGCGAGGCGGTGGAGGAGGGCTGGCGCCTGTTCGAGCCGGTCTACGCCAGCGAGGACGCCCAGGAGGGCCCGCGGGCCTTCGTGGAGAAGCGCACTCCCATCTGGAAAGGCCGCTGACCAGTGTCCCTGTTACGTATCGCCAACTGCTCGGGGTTCTACGGCGACCGCCTGAGCGCGCCGAGGGAGCTGCTGGAGGGCGGCGAGATCGACGTGCTCACGGGGGACTACCTGGCCGAGCTGACCATGCTGCTGCTGTGGCGGGCCCGGTCGAGGGACCAGGCGCGCGGCTATGCCACCACCTTCCTGAAGCAGATGGAGGACGTGCTCGGCCTGGCCATGGAGCGCGGCGTCAAGGTCGTGGCCAACGCCGGCGGCCTCAACCCCGCCGGCCTCGCCGCGGAGCTGCGCGCGCTGGCGGCCCGCCTCGGCGTGCGGGCGCGCGTCGCCCACGTCGAAGGCGACGACCTGCTGTGCCGCCTGGACGAGCTGGCCCCGTCCCTGCCGCCGGGGATCGCGCCGGTCACCGCCAACGCCTACCTCGGCGGCTGGGGGATCGCCGAGGCGCTCGCCGCGGGCGCGGATGTCGTCGTGTGCGGCAGGGTCGCCGACGCCTCGCTGGTGGTCGGCCCGGCCGCGTGGCGCTTCGGCTGGGCCAGGGACGACTGGGACCGCCTGGCCGGGGCGGTCGTCGCCGGCCACGTGCTGGAGTGCGGCACCCAGGCGACCGGCGGCAACTACGCCTTCTTCCAGGAGATCCCCGACCCCGCCGCGCCGCCCGGCTTCCCCATCGCCGAGCTCGACGCCGACGGCGGCGCGGTGATCACCAAGCACCCGGGGACCGGCGGGCTGGTGTCGGTCGGGACCGTGACCGCCCAGCTCCTCTACGAGATCGGCGAGCCGGCCTACGCCAACCCTGACGTGGTGGCCCGCTTCGACAGCGTCCGGCTGGAGCAGGCCGGCCCCGACCGCGTGCGCATCTCCGGCGTCCGC
>DASQWY010000294.1:0-4453 GCA_035640005.1 Actinomycetes bacterium | reverse complement strand
GGCCGCGAGGACATGCTCGACCTGATCCACCGGGTCCGCGGCGAGCTCGGCATCGACGTGCTGGTCTCCACCCACCTGCTCGGCGACGTCGAGCGGGTCTGCGACCACGTCATCATGGTCCACGCCGGCCAGGTGCTGCTGCAAGGCTCGATCGTGGAGGCGGCGGGCACCGCCTCGCCCGGCTTCGGGGTGCAGCTCGCCGACAACTCCGAGGCGGTGCGGGATGCGCTGGTCGGCACCGGCCTCGAGGTCAGGCAGGCCGCGGACGAGCTGCACGTGCAGGGCCACCAGGACGCCGCCGACCTGATCCGCGACCTGGCCGCCGCCAGGGGCTGGCCGCTGCGCCGGCTGGTGCCGAGGGCGCCGAGCCTGGAGGAGACCTTCCTGCGGCTCCAGGCCGAGCAGGCCGGCCCGGCCGCCCCGGCGCGCACGCCGCAGGCCGCCTGGGGAGGCAAGCGGTGAGCGAGCAGGCCCCGGCGGGGACCATCTACGACCGCGGCTACCGGCACTACGACGGGCCGCGGGAGGGCCGCTCGCGCGCCCTGGCCGCGATCGTCCAGGCCGGGGTGCGGCGCAGCCTCGGGCTGAAGCGGTCCTGGAAGACCAAGATCGTGCCGTTCGGGCTGCTGGTGCTGGCCTTCGGGCCGGTGCTGGCGTTCATCGGCATCCGCCTGCTGGTCGGCCAGGCGGCCGGCCAGTTCATCGGCTACAGCCAGTACCTCAGCATCGTCTCGGTGCTGCTGCTGCTGTTCGCGGCCACCGCCGGGCCCGAGCTGCTCTGCCCCGACCGCCGCAGCCACGTGCTCGCGCTGGTGTTCACCAGGCCGCTGACCTGGGTGGACTACCTGCTCGCCAAGCTGGCCGCGCTGCTGCTGGTGGTCGGGCTGATCGCGGTGGTGCCGCTGCTGGTGCTGTACGCCGGCAACACCATGACCGCCCCGAGCGCCGCCAGCTACCTGCGCGGGCACCTGGGCGACCTCGGCCGCATCCTGCTGGCGGGCGCGGTGCTGACGGTGTTCTACGCGGTGGTGGCGCTGGCCGCGGCCAGCCTCACCGATCGGCGCAGCCTGGCGACCGCCGGCCTGCTCGGCACCTTCCTCGTCTCCACGCCAGTGGCCAACGCGATCCTGTTCAGCGCCAGCTTCCCCGGGCGGCGCTGGGTGGTTTTCGGCGCCCTGCAGGGCCTGCCCTTCTGGTTCGTCGAGTGGCTGTTCGGCCGCCCGCCGCCGCCGGGCTCGCCGGCCGCCCTCGCCGGCTTCGGCGGGCTCGCCTACCTGGCCGCGATGGCGGTGGTCGCCGCCCTCGCCCTGGCCCTGCTGACCTGGCGCGTCGCGCGGATCCAGCCGTGAGCGACCCGGTGGTGGAGCTGCGCCACGTCTCCAAGTGGTACGGGGACCTGGTGGCCGTCGCCGACCTGTCGCTGCGGCTGCGGCCGGGGGTGACCGGCCTGCTCGGCCCGAACGGGGCCGGCAAGACCACCACCCTCAAGGCGATCTGCGGGCTGGTCCACCCTTCCCAGGGCGAGGTGCTGCTGTTCGGCCGGCCGCTGCGCCGCGACCCGATGCTGTACCGGGCGATCGGGGTGGTGCCGGACGGCGAGCGCCTCTACCCGCGGCTCACCGTCCGCTCCTACGTGCGGCTGCACGCCGAGCTGCAGGGCCTGCCCGACCCGGGCGCGGCGGCCGAGCGCGCCGTCGCCGAGGTCGACCTGCTGCCGCTGGCCGAGCGCCGCCTGAAGGGCCTGTCCAAGGGCGAGCGGCAGCGGACCAAGGTAGCCGGGGCGATCGTCCACCAGCCGTCGCTGCTGGTGCTCGACGAGCCGATGACCGGCATGGACCCCGGCCAGCGCGCCCGCTTCATCGAGCTGGTGCGGCTGATCGGCTCCGCCGGGGTGACCGTGCTGGTCTCCAGCCACATCCTCGCCGAGGTGGAGCGGCTCGCCTCGCAGGTGCTGGTGCTGGTCGCCGGGCGGCTGGCCGCCTCCGGCGACTTCCACGCGATCCGCGACCTGCTGGCCGAGCACCCGCGCACGGTGATGGTCCGCGCCGACGGCGCCAGGCTGCTGGCGCCCGGGCTGATCGCCCTGCCGAGCACGGTCGCCGTGGAGGTCAACGGGGATGCCCTGCAGGCACGCACCCGCTCGGTGGAGGCGTTCGCCACCGCCCTGCCCCGGCTGGCCCGCGACCACGGCGCCACCCTGCGCGAGGTCCGCACCACCGACGAGTCGCTGGAGCAGGTCTTCCGCTACCTGGTGAGCCGCAGATGAGGCGTTCGTGGGTCGTCCTGCGCTTCAGCCTCGGGGAGCTGCTGGCCGGGCGGCGGCTGCTGGTGGTGACGGCGCTGGTCGCCCTGCCGATGGTGCTGCCCGCGCTGTTCGCGGCCGCCGCCGGCCAGGACCCGGCCGACACCAGCCTGAGCCTGTTCCGGCTGCTGGTGCTGCCGGTGCTGCTGCCGGTGGCCAGCCTCACCTTCTCGACCGCCGCGCTCGGCCGGGAGCTGCGCGACGGCACCGCCACCAACCTGCTGCTCAAGCCGATCGCCCGGCCGGCCGTGCTGGCCGCCAAGTACCTGGCGGCGGTGCTGGCCACCCTGGCGGTGCTGGTGCCCGCCGTGGTCGCCAGCCACCTGCTGGCGGCCCGTGGGCTCGGCTCCCCCCAGCTGCTGGCCGCCACCCTGCTGGCCACCCTGGTCGGCACGCTCGCCTACTGCGCCGTCGGGGTGCTGCTGTCACTGCTCTCCAGCCGCGCCCTGCTGATCGGGCTCGCCTACGCGCTGCTGTGGGAGGGGGCCGTGGTCGGGGCCGCCCCGTCCGCGTCGTCGTTCTCCATCCGCGGCTACGCCCAGGGCGTGCTGGCCGCCGTCCTGAGCGGCGCCGGCCTGGACGCCCCCGCCCGCCTCGGCCCGGTCAGCGCGTCCGTCCTGGCCGCCGTGGTCACCCTCGGCACGCTCGCCCTGGCCGCCCGCCGCCTGGAGCGCATGGACATCGTCTAGAGCGGCGGTCATGTACCGGTGTCGCGCCTCCTCCTCTTGCTGCGAGGGGAGGGGGTGACGGCGCGCACCGCGGGTACGTGACCGGCGCTCTAGCGGTGGGACCGGGAGCGGCGCCTCGGCCTCGGCCGCGGGTGGGGCGTCCATGGCGACCAGCAGGTCGGGGCGGAGCAGGCGCACGCCGGCGACGATCAGCAGCAGCAGCAGGCCGGTGGCGGCGGTGACCGCCGGCAGGCCGACCCGGTCGCCGAGCCAGCCCTGCACCACCAGGCCGAGCGCGTGCCCGCCGCCGACCCCGAGCATGAACAGGCTGGCCATGCGGCCGCGCAGCTCGCGGGGGGCGCGCACCTGGCAGACCGTGCTGGTGCCCGAGAGCACCCCCAGGTAGACGAAGCCGAGCACGGCGATGCCGGCGACCGCCAGCGGGAAGCTGGGCGCCAGCCCGTAGGCGCACGCCGCCGGGCCGACCAGGACCAGGGCCGCGACCAGCAGCTGCCGCCGCCCGAGCCGGGCCGCCAGCGGCCCGGCGGCCAGGGCCGAGCAGACCGCGCCGATCCCCTGCGCGGTGACCAGCGCGGAGGTGCCGCCGGCGCCGCGGTGGAACACCTTGATCGCCACCGCCGGGACCAGGCCGATGAACGGCGACACCAGGAAGGTGGTGGCCACCAGCAGCAGCAGCGCGGTGCGGATGCCGGCGTCGCGGCGGGCGGCGGCCACGCCGGCCGCGACCGTGCGCCAGACCCTCGGCGGCCCGGCGGCGCCGTGCCGCAGCGGCGGGATCCGGATCAGCGCCAGCGACACCAGCACCGCCCCGAAGCTCAGCGTGTTGAGCCCGAATGCCCAGGCCAGGCCGCCCGCGGTGATGACAAGGCCGGCCAGCGCCGGGCCGATCACCCGGCCGAGGTTGAACTGGGCGGCTCCCAGGCTCATCGCCCCGAGCAGGTCGTCGGCGCTGACCAGGTCGGGCGTCATCGCCTGGGCGGCGGGGATGAAGGTGGCGAAGGCGCAGCCGGCCAGCAGCACGATCACCGACACGGCGGCGATCGACAGCCGCCCGGTGGCCGCCAGCAGCGCCAGCGTGCCGGCCAGCACGGTGGAGAACAGGGTGATGGTGGCCAGGTAGCGGCGGCGGTCGAAGCGGTCGGCGAGGGCGCCGCCGATCGGGCCGAGGATCACCGTGGGGACGTAGGTGAGCGCCGCCACCGTGCCGGTCCAGGCCGCCTGGCCGGTCGTCTGGGTCACGTAGACGCCGACCGCCACCGTCTCCATCCAGGTGCCGACGTTGGAGATGAACGAGCCCGTCCACACGGTCGCGAAGGCGCGGTGGCGGAAGGGGCGCAGGGGCGAGACCCGGGCCGGGCGGGCGGTGCTGGTCACCCGGCAAGGCTACCGCCGCGCCGGGATCCCCACAGCGGCGCCGGAGCGGCTACCCTGCCCTCATGGCCCCACTACTGGACCTCGGCGA
>DASQWY010000293.1:0-3421 GCA_035640005.1 Actinomycetes bacterium | reverse complement strand
TAAGCAGGTGGGCCATGATGGGGTCTCGTGCACCGTGACCGACCCGGATGCGGTCGAGGCAGAATGCATCGCGACCTATGACCTGCCCGGGGGGATGATCACCACGCAGTTCCTGAACGCCCCGCCGCCGGTGAAGCACTTCGCGGTTACTGGAGGTTCGGGAAGCTACCGAAACGTTCGAGGGCAAGGCATGCTGACGGAGCATCCTGACCAGACCGGCACCCTGACCTTCGACCTCATCGGCTGAGGCGACCAGGCTCGGCTTCCCCGTCTCCTGCCGGAAGATCCTGACCTAGCGAGCGTGACTATTCGAACCGCCGCCACCTGCGGAGCGCAGCTGAGTCCACCGATCAAGCAAGAGGACCACAGGCCGAGGCCGGTCACTCGGAAGGGGCGGTGAGAAATCCGTCCTACCTTTCGATGGTTGGCGCCCGACGCCTGCGGAGCACCAGCGCGCCAGGCTGCTGCCTCGCGAGCCTCGTCCCCATACCGGACCTGCCGGAGCCTGTCGATCGTCGGGCCGTATCTGTGTGGCAACCGGCCATTGACCCCCGTGGGGTCGATGCCTACGCTCGGCGCCAAATGGCGCGTTCCACCGCCACGGATCGGCCCAAGGGCCTTCCCCGCGAACTCACCAGCTTCGTCGGGCGTCGGCGAGAGCTTCGTGAGGCCAGGCAGGCACTGTCCTCCACCGCCCTGCTCACCCTGACCGGCGCTGCAGGGGTAGGCAAGACCCGCCTGGCCCTTCGGGTGGCGGCTGAGCTGCGGCGGGCATTTCCCCAGGGGGTGTGGATGGTCGAGCTGGCCAACCTGCGTGATCCCGCCCTGGTTGCCCAGGCGGTGGCCCACGCAGTCGGCTACCGGGACATTTCGGCTCGGTGGCTGGTGAGCTCGCTGGCCGACTTCCTGGCGACCAGGCGACTGCTCCTGATCGTTGACAACTGCGAGCACCTGCTCGACGCCTGCGCCATCCTGGCCGATGCCCTGCTGCGCAGCTGTCCGGACTTGAAGATCCTGGCCACCAGCCGCGAGCCGCTAGGGATCGACGGAGAGACAACCCTCCAGGTCCAGCCCCTCTCCCTCCCCGCTGTCGGCCGCGCTCCCCCTCCGGAGGCCCTGCTCCAGTACGAGGCCATCAGGTTATTCGTCGAACGGGCGAAGGCCGCATCGCCAACCTTCGACCTCACGGTCAACAACGGGCAGGCCGTGGCGACCCTCTGCCGACGTCTGGATGGGATACCCCTGGCCATCGAGCTGGCCGCGGTTCGCCTGCGGGCGCTCACCGTCGGACAGGTCCTGAACCAGATGGACGACCGGTTCCGGCTCCTCACCACCGGCAGCCGCGCCGCCAGCCCCCGCCAGCAGACCCTCCGGGCCGCCGTCGAGTGGAGCTTCGGCCTGCTCTCCGAGGCTGAGCGGATCACCTGGCGGCGGCTGTCGGTGTTCGCCGGCGGTTTCGAGCTAGAGGCCGCCGAGGCTGTCTGCTCGGGGGATGGGCTGCCCCGCGAGGCGCTCCTGGAGCTGGTGGCGAGCCTGGTCGAGAAGTCCCTGGTGACCAGGGTCGAAGACTACCTGGGTGCACGCTACCGCATGCTGGAAACGATCCGGGACTTCGGGCGGCAGCGGCTGCGGGAGTCCGGCGAGCAGCCCGCCCTGCAGCGACGGTACCGGGACTGGTACCTGGGGTTGGCTCGAGCGGTGAGGGAGCAGAGCCTGGGGCCGTTTCAGGCCGAGTGGTGGCAGCGCGCCTCGGTCGAGCTGCCCAACCTCCGGGAGGCCCTCCGGTTTTGCCTGACCACGCCGGGGGAGGCACAAGCGGGACTGTCGATCGCCTCCGACCTGCGCTTCTACTGGGCCTGGGCTGCCGGGAATGCGCGGGAGGGCCGGCGCTGGCTGGAGGAGTTGCTGCAGCTGGATCCCGCCCCTACCCCGCAGCGTGCGATGGCCCTGGCGTCCAGTGCGTTCCTGGCCGTCCTCCAGACAGAGTTTGCTGCCGCCGCCGAGCGGGCCGAGGCGGCCAGAGCGCTGGCGACGCAGCTCGGTGACGACCTGGTCTTGTGCTTTGTGCTGTTGGTCATGGGCCTTGGTGCCTTGTTTGCACGCAAGCTGGAGGAGGCCACCACCCTCTTGGAGGACGCCCTGCGCGGGTGGGAGCGGCTTGGAGACAGGCGTCATCTGCCCATGACCCTGAACACCCTTGGTGCCGTTTGGTCCTTCCGAGGCGATTCCGCGCGCGCCATCGAACTCTTCCGAGCGTCCGCATCGATCAGCAAGCAGCTCGGGGATCGCTACTTCCAGGCCTCCGCCTTCCAGGTTGAGGGCATGGAGCGGTGGAAGCTGGGTGAACTGGAAGCCGCCGTGGCGCTCATCACCGAGTCGATCCGTCTGATGCATGGACTGGGGGACATGTACCAGGTGGGCATGTCGGTGGAGGCCTTGGCGTGGATCACGATGTCGGGCGGGGAGTTCGCGAGAGCCAGTCGCCTTATGGGCGGTGCGCAACGGCTGTTCGAGGAGACCGGCACCCTGGTGTATCCCCCGTGGGACCAGTACCACGATGCCTGCGCACGGCGGGGGCGCGCCCGCCTGGGCGACGCCGAGTTCGATCGGTTGTTCCAGGCAGGTCGCCAGGCGAGCACCGAGACGCTTATGTCGCTAGCACTGCAGGAACAGGCGAAGCAGATCCCCTCAGCCGCGAGCGGAGCGGGCGGGCAGCACCGAGCTCACCCGCAGGGAGCGACAGATCGCCGGCCTCGTGGCCCAGGGCTTGAGCAACCGGGACATCGCGTCCACGCTGGTCATCTCGCAGCGGACCGCCGAGACCCACGTGGAGCACATCCTCACCAAGCTCGGCTTCACCTCGCGCGCACAGATCGCCGCGTGGGCGGCCGAACGCCAGCAGCCTGCGGTCCAGTCGCACCCAAACCCGGCCCGGCGGTAAGGCCGTGTGTCGGCGTCGCCGCGCAGCATCCACGTAGGATCCTGGGGTGACTCCGAGAGGGTGATACCGCCGGAATCGCCACAAAGGGGCAGTGGCGAGCGATTCTGTAGCAACGTGGTCGAAAGGCCTGAAAGGGACCTCGGCCCCACGTCCGCTAGCCAGTTAACGTCACTTGCTGGCACCAGGCCGCGAGGTGAGCCCGGCGGAGGGTCTGGGCAATCTGGCTCCAGGCGTTGCGCAGGCTGGTCGCCTCCAGCCGGTCGCCGCGCACCCGCAGCAGTCCGACCCCCTCGGCCACCGCCCGCAGCAGCTCCACCGCGTCCCGTTCGACCACCGTCCGCCCGCGACCGCCCGGCCGCGTCGCCGGCCCTGCCGGGGCCGGGCTGGCGAGGCCGGCGACCCGGGCCTCGGCCGCGGTCAGGCGACCGTTGGGCAGCAGGGCGAGCCCGTGGCGGTCGGCGACCAGCGCGACGAGCGCGT
>DASQWY010000292.1:0-5597 GCA_035640005.1 Actinomycetes bacterium | reverse complement strand
CGCCCGCCTGGCGGCCTCGGCGACCGCCTCGGACTCGCCGGAGATGACCACGTGGCCGGGGGCGTTGCGGTTGGCCAGGAACACCTTGCCGACCTGGCGGCGGACCGCCCGGCACAGCTGGCCGACGGTCTTGTCGGGCAGTCCGAGCACCACCTGCATGGCGCCGCCGCCGCCCGCCTCGTGGGCCAGCTCGGCGCGCCGCACGACCAGCTCCAGGCCCTCCTCGAAGCTGACCCCGCCGGCCGCGAACAGCGCCGCGTACTCGCCGAGGGAGTGGCCGGCGACCAGGTCGGGGCGCAGCCCCTCATCGCGGGCGAGCAGGAAGCAGGCGGCCGAGTGCACGTAGATGGCCGGCTGCGCCTTGCGGGTGTCGGCCAGGGCGGCGTTGCCGCCCTCGATCACCTCCAGCACGTCCCACCCCAGGCGCCTGGCGGCACGCCGGAACGGCTCGCCGGCGTCGTCGTCGACCCAGGGGGCGCCGCTGCCCTTGGCGACGCGGCCCTGCCCGGGGAAGGTGAAGGCGACCTTGTGAATGTCCACGCACGCATCGTACCGCCTGGAGGCGCCGGCCAACCTTCCGGCCGGGATGCGGCTACCCTGGGATTCATGGATCCAGGCGCCGACCAGGCAGGACGCGTGCCCGAACCCGCCCAGGAGCCGGCGGCTCCGGCGGGCCTGCCCGACCTGCCGGAGGGGCTGCTGAGCGGCTACCTGGACGCGGCCCTGGCCGAGCTACGCGCGGCCGACCCCGGCGAGCTGCCCGCGGCGCTGCGGCAGTACCACGCGTGGACGCCGAAGCGGCTGCGCCACCCGCGGGTGCTCGGGCTGCTCAGGCGAACCCTCGACCTCGACCAGAAGTTCAGGGCGGCGGTGGACGAGCGGGTGCTGGAGTCGGAGGCGGCCCTGGCCAGGCTGCTGCGCGCCGGCCGGCACGCCGAGGCGCTGGACAGCGGCGAGTCGCCCGAGGCGGTCGCCAGGGTCGGCGTCGCCCTGGGCCGCGACGGCGAGGCCGCCGTGCGGGCGGCGGTCGAGGCGGCCGCCGCCGGCCGGGCGCGCGCCGAGGCGGCCGCCGCCCGCTCCGCGCTGGCGGGCGCCGAGAGCGAGCTGGACAGCGCCAGGGGCAGGGCGGAGGCGGAGGCGGCCGCCGCCAGGGCCGCCCGCGAGGAGCTGCGGGCGGTCCGCGAGGAGCTGCGCCGCGCCGAGCGGCAGGCCAAGGTCCACGCCGAGCGGGCCGAGGGCCTGGAGCGGGAGCTGGAGCGGGCCGGGGCGAGCCTGCGCGAGGCCCGCTCGGAGGCCGCGGCCGAGCAGCGCCGGCTGAGCGGCCGGCTCACCGAGCTGCAGGCCCGCCTGGCCGACTCGCAGCGGCAGTACCGGGCGCTGCGCCGCGCCAGCCGGCAGCTGGACCCGATGGTGGTGGAGGCGGTCGGCGCCCTGGAACGCGACCTGGGCGCCCTGCGCCGGGCGGCGGGGCTGGACGGCGGCGGGCCGGCGCCCGCCGGGGCGGCCAGGGAGCCCGAGCGGCGCGCGCCCCTGCCGGTGCCCGGCGGCCGCGGCGCCGACGACCCGGAGACGCTGGCGGCGTGGATGGCCACGCCGGGCGTGCTGGTGCTGGTCGACGGCTACAACGTGACCAAGCACGAGCGCGGCTTCCCCGACCGGAGCCTGGAGGACCAGCGCACCCTGCTGCTGGACCTGTGCCGCCGCCTGGCCCGCCGCTCCGGCGCCGAGCTGGTGGTGGTGTTCGACGGCGGCACGGTGGGTCCGCTGCCCACGCGCCTGCCGCTCGGGCCGATCCAGGTGGTGTTCACCGACGCCGGCTGCACCGCCGACGACGAGATCGTCGCCCGCACCAACGCCGCCCCGCCGGAGCGGCCGGTGGTGGTCGTCTCCTCCGACAACGAGCTGCGCGAGCGGGTGGGCGCCCTCGGCGCCAGCGTCAGCCGCTCGCCGGCGCTGCTCGGCCTGGGGCGGTAGCGCCGGCTAGGAGGCGCGGGCGGTCCCGTCGCGGCGGTAGGCGACCACCTGGGGCGCCAGCCCGGCGGCGGCCAGGGCGTCCAGCGCCCGCCGCAGGTCCGGCTCCAGGGCGCCGCGCGGCTGGCCGTCCGCGTCCCCGGCGAACCGGACGACGCGGGCGTCGCGCTCGCCGACGAAGAACTCGACCAGGCAGTCCCGGCACTCGGGCCCGCCGGGGCAGTCGTCGCAGCTGATGCGGAGTGGCTGCTCGCGTCCCATGTCAGCGTTTCCTCTCTGGGTGCCGTCGGGGTCCGGCCTGCTGCCCGAGACCATAGCGGGGGGGTGTGACAACGCCCGGACCACGGCCGGAAGTCGGCGCGGTTCGACTGGTTCGGCCGACTTGCATGCGGCTCTACCGGTTCGTTACGGTGCGCCCACCGCGCGCGCCCCCCCAGCCCGTGCGCCCCCCAGTCGCACCCGGACCGAAGGGAGACAACGCTTCGGTGCCCGTCCCCCAGCGGGCTCGCACAGTGCGCTCCGTCGCGAGATGGCTCCTCCCCCTGGCCATCGTCGCCGCCGTCGGCGCCGCGGCCCTCACCATCCCCGCCGTTGCGGCGCCCCGGCCCACCCAGGCCGACCTGGAGCGCCTCGGCGACCAGGTGTCCAAGCTCGACGAGCAGCTCAACCAGGCCCGCATCGAGCTGAGCCGGCTCGGCCGCCTGGTCGCCCAGGCCCAGGCGGCCGCCGGCGTCTCGCAGGCGCGCCTGGCCGAGCTGCAGCGCCGGGTCGCCGCCCAGGCGGCCGACCGGTACAAGGACGGTTCGCTCGGCTCGGTCGCGTCGCTGCTCACCGGCGAGGACACCCGCACGGTGATCGAGAAGGCGGAGACCCTCGACCTGCTCGCCCAGCGCGACACCGACCTGCTGGCCAGCGCCGGCATCCAGCGCCGCGCGGTGGCCGCCGCCGTCACCGGCCTCGCCAAGGCCAGGGCGGCCCAGCAGGCCGAGGTGGACCTGATCGCCGGGCAGAAGGCGCGCCTGGCGCGCAAGCTCGGCCAGCTGCAGCGGCTGCGGACCCGGGTCGGCGACCCGCGCTCGATCCCGCTGCCGGTGCCGCTGCCGGTCGCCAGGGGCGCCGCCGCGGTCGCCGTCAAGACCGCCCTCGACCAGGTCGGCAAGCCCTACCAGTGGGGGGCGGCCGGCCCCGGCGCCTTCGACTGCTCCGGGCTGACCATGTACTCCTGGCGGGCGGCCGGGGTCAGCCTGCCGCATTCCTCCAGCATGCAGTACCAGTCGCTGCCGCACGTCGCCCGCGCCGACCTGCAGCCCGGCGACCTGGTCTTCTTCGGCAGCCCCATCCACCACGTCGGCCTGTACGTCGGCGCCGGGGCGATGGTGGCCGCGCCGTCGACCGGCCGGGTGGTGCAGGTGCAGAGCGTCGACCGGGCCGGCTACGTGGGCGCCGGGCGCCCCTGAGCCGCGCGCCGGCGCCCCCGCCGCCGGCTACGATGGCGCCCTCATGGACACGACCGAGCCGTCCGGGCACGGCTGGGGCGCGCCGCCCCCCGCCCGCCGCGGGGGCGGGCGCGTGCTCGCGGTGGCGCTGGCGGCGGCCGTCGGGCTGACGGTCGCCGCCTTCGCGCTGCGCCCGGCGCCCCCGGCCGGGCGCCCGGCCGCGCGGGCCGCCCAGCCGCCGCCGGCCGCCGACCGGGCCGCCGAGGTCAACCGGCTGCTGCAGCGGCGCGCCCGCGCGATCGTCGGCGGCGACCGGGCCGGGTTCCTGGCCACCGTCGACCGCCGCCGCCCCGCCTACTACCAGGCGCAGGCCAGCCTGTTCGCCCGGCTGCGCACGGTGCCGTTCTCCGCCTTCAGCTACCAGCTGCTCGGCCGCGGGCGCGACCTGGCCAGCGACGCGGTCAGGCGCCGCTACGCGCCCGAGCAGGTGTACCTGCCCCCGGTCGAGGCCCGCTACCGCTTCGAGGGCCAGGACGCCAGCCCGGTGCTGGCGCGCTTCTTCTACACCTTCGTCCGGACCCGGTCCGGCTGGCGCATCGGCGGCCAGGGCGACGCCCGCGCCGGCCGCGACGACGCCGAGATCTGGGACGCCGGCCGGGTGGCCAGCGTCCGCACCGGCCGCACCCTGGTCGTCTACCACCCGGGCGACGAGCTGCTGGCCGGACGCCTGGAGGCGGCCGCCGAGCGGGCCTACGGGCAGGTGGCGGCGACCTGGAACGGCCGCTGGGAGCACAAGGTGGTGATCCTGGTGCCCCACGACCAGGCGGAGGCCGAGCGGCTGGTCGGCGCCCGCGACCTGTCGCGGGTCGCCGCGGTCGCCGCCTCCTCGATCGAGTCCGGCCCGGTGCACCGGGTGCTCGGCAACCGCATCGTGGTGAACCCCGCCAACGTCCGCGACGACAACCGCCTCCCCCTGCAGATCGTCGTCACCCACGAGATGACCCACGTGGCCACCCGCACCCTCGGCGAGGGCCAGCCGCTGCTGCTGGCCGAGGGCTTCGCCGACTACACCGCGCTGCGGGCGCTGGGACTGCCGCTGGCCGCCACCCGGCCGGACCTGGCGCGCGCGGTCCGGGAGGGCCGCTTCGACGGCCGCCTGCCCGGCGACGCCGCCTTCCACGGCGCCGGCGCCGCGCTCGCCTACGACGAGGCGAGCTCGTTCTGCCGCTGGGTGGCCTCCAGCTACGGCGAGGACCGGCTGCGCGCCCTCTACCGGGCGTTCACCGGCCCCCGCAAGCCGGACGCCGCCGGGCTGGACCTCGGCATCCGCCACGCGCTCGGGATCTCCGAGGCGGCCGCCCAGGCCCGCTGGGCCGCCTGGGTCCGCCAGCAGCTGCGATGAGGGTGCGGGTGCCGCGGCCGCCCGCGGGCGACCCGCTGGAGGCGTTCAGCGAGCGCGAGGTGCGCGACTGCCTCGCCTACGCCAAGCCACGCCAGCGCTGGTCGCTGCTGGCGGTCGCCGCCAACCTGCTGGTCCTGGCGCTGCTGGCGGCCGGCGGCCCGGGCCGCGCCCTGGTGCGGGGGGCCGCCGGCCTGGCCGGCGGCTGGGCGCCGGGCCGCGCCCTGCTGGCCGCGGTCGCCGTGGTGGTGGTCGAGGCGCTGGCCGGGCTGCCGTTCTCGCTGCGCGCCCACCGCCAGGACGCCCGCGCCGGCCTGGCCACCCAGCGGCTCGGCGGCTTCCTGCGCGACTGGCTCAAGGGCAGGGCGGTCGGCCTGGCGCTGACCGCGGTGCCGGTCGCCGGGCTGATCCTGGCGGCGCGCTGGCCGCTGCCCGGCTGGCCGTGGACGGCCAGCGCCGCGGCGGCCCTGCTGGTGGTCGCGCTCGCCCTGCTCGGCCCGGTGGTGATCGAGCCGCTGTTCAACCGCTTCACGCCGCTGGCCGCCGGGCCGCTGCGGGGCCGGGTGCTGGCGGTCGCCGCGGCGCTGGGCGTGCCCGTCCGCGAGGTGCTGGTCGCCGACGCCAGCCGCCGCACCACCAGGGTCAACGCCTACGTCTCCGGCCTGGGCCGCACCCGCCGGGTGGTCGTCTACGACACCCTGCTGGCCGGGCTGGCCGCCGGCGGCGAGGCCGACGAGGTGGTGCTGGTCTGCGCCCACGAGCTGGCGCACGTGCGCCACCGCGACGTGCTG
>DASQWY010000291.1:0-4882 GCA_035640005.1 Actinomycetes bacterium | reverse complement strand
CTGGGCGTTGGCGTTGTTGAGGATCCAGCGGCCGCGGTCGTAGCCGCCGGTGCTGGTGCCGCCGAGCGGCGGCGGCCCGCGGACCAGCAGCCGGCTGGTGGCCGGGCGGGCGCTGGAGCCGCCGGCGGCGGCCGTCACGGTCACGGTCGCCCAGCCGGCCGGGGCGGCGCGCACCCTCCAGTGGACGGTGGCGGCGGCGCCGAGCCCGGTCCAGAAGCGCAGCCGCGCGCCGGTCGAGCCGGTCACCACCACCCGCCAGCGGACGGTCTGGCTGAAGCGGGCGTGCACGCCGACCGTGCCGCCCAGCGCCGGGTCGACGCTACCCGGGCGCACCGAGCCGCCGTAGACCTTCGGCCGGCCGATCCGGGAGACCGCCGCGCGGACCTGCGGCAGCAGCGCGTAGGCGGCCCCGCCCGGGCAGTCGGTGTAGGAGGTGCCGCGGTGGCCGAGGATGGCGTGGGCGACCACCCGCGCGCCGGGCGGGTAGCGGGAGGTGGCGCCGCCCGCGCTGGTGAGCGCGACCAGCCCGAGCGGGTCGGCGTGGGTGAGGTCGAGCTTCCAGGCCAGCAGCCGCTCCAGGGCCGACACCATCGCCGGGGTCGGCCGGCTGGTGGAGAAGGTGCCGAGCAGGGCGACGCCGGTGGTGTCGGTGTTGAAGCCGGCGGCGTGGGCGCCGAGCACCGGCCGGGTGACGCCGCCGTAGCGGCCCTCGAACACCTGCCCGTAGCGGTCGACCAGGAAGTTGTAGCCGATGTCGTTCCAGCCGCGGGTGCGCACGTGGTACAGGTAGTCGGCGCGGACCAGCGCGGCGCTCTCCGACCTGCCGTAGTTGTTGCCCTGCACCGTGTGGTGGACGTAGGCGGCCTTCACGGTGGCGCTGTAGGAGGGTGCGGCGCGGCGCAGCGACTCGGCCGCGCCCCAGGCGGCCCGGCTGATGATCGCCGGCTGGGCGGTCATCGCGGTCGCCTCGCCCGGCCGGGCCGGCTCGGTGCCCGGGGTCGGGGTCATGTCCGGGGTGACCAGGTGCGCCTGCACGCCGCCGGCCGGGCCGGTCCCCGGCTCGACCCGGACCTGCAGGTCGCTGGTGCCGGCGTCCAGCCACAGCGGGTCGGTGAACAGCCGGCCGGGGTGGTCCTCGGGGCTGCCGGGGTCGGGCCCGTCGTCGCCGTCGGCCGCCAGCGGCCGCCACCGCGACCAGCGACCCGCGGCCAGGGTGCGGACCAGCACCTGCCGGCCGTCCCGGGCGGGCGCGCGGCCGGGCCAGGACAGGCCGACCAGGCGGGCGCGGCCGACCGGGACCAGCCCGGACCGGAGCGCGGCGGTCGCGCGCGCCTGCCCGGCGGCCCGGCTCGCCCGCAGGGCGGCCGGGCCGAGCGCGACGGCGACGTCGCGGACGGTGCCGGGGCCCGGCCGGTGGGGGCGGCGCAGCGCCGGCTGCACCCCGCCCCAGACGGTCAGGGCGAGCGCGGCACCGCTGCCGGCGGCCGCCAGGCGGCGCGCCAGCCGGGCGAGGGACCTGCGCACCGGGGCGGACCTCCCGTCGAGCGTCGGCTGGCACTCGACCGAGTGTTTCGGCCCACCGGCCCCCGACCTGAAGGCCCGATTCAGAGGATGTGGGCTGTCGACATTTGTAGCCGCGGCTCGACCGGCCATCGTTTGCTGTCAGCCCGAGCGCCGCCGCCGAGAATGTCCATTCCAGCTGCTAGTATGGGAACATGCGTTCGATTGCGCCGCCGTTCCTGGTCGCTCCACCCACCGGTGCCCGCATCCGGACCCGCCTGCGGCTCTCCGCCGGCGACCAGCAGGTGCTGCGCACCGTCGGTGAGCAACTTGGCCGCCTCGCTGGCCAAGATCTGGCCGTCCGTTGCCGCCTCGGCCCAGGGGACGACCAACGAACCAGGCGCAAGCGCGCCTTGACCGCCGCCGCGTCGAGCCGCTGGGCGGGGGCGATCACCCGCACTTCCAACGATCAGTGGCGGTGTGGCCAGCGCAACCTGCTGGACGCGCGCGTGGGGCTGCAGCGCGCCCGGCGTACGATTCAGTCGCGCCTGGCCGCGCCGGTGGCTGGGCGCCGCGGGCGGGTGCGCGGGTATGCCAGCCAGGCGGAGCGGTTTGCTAAGCAGATCCGGGTCCAGCACCTTGAGGCTCGGCTTCGCGAGGTCGAGGCGCGGCTCGCGCAGAATCGGGTGTCGATATGCCGCGGTGGCCGCAAACTGGCCAGACTGTCCCAGGCGCTGGGCAGGAGCACCGGACCGTTGACGCGGGCCGACTGGCGTGCCCGCTGGGAATCCGCGCGGTGGTTCCTGACCGCCGACGGGGAGGCCGAGTGCCGGTGGGGGAATGGGACTATCCGGGTCCACCCGGAGGAGGGTTGGCTTGAGCTGCGGCTGCCAACCCCACTGGCCCACCTGTCGAACACGATCGGCCGGGCGGCGACCTACCGGCTGTCGTGTCCGGTGGCCTTCACCTACCGCCGGGCGGAATGGGCGGCGCAGGCGGGCAGCGGCGCGGTCCGCTACGACATCGTCTATGAGCCGGCCAAGGGCCGGTGGTATGTGGATGCGAGCTGGCGGCTGGTCAACCGGCCGGCGCCGTCGGTCGAGCAGCTGTGCCGGCACCCCACCCTGGGCGTAGACCTTAACGCCGAGCATCTGGCCGCGTGGGTGGTGGACCATTGCGGCAACCCGGTCGGCGCGCCCCATACCATCCCGCTGGCGCTTGAGGGCCTCCCAGCGACGATCCGCGATGGCCGCGTGCGGCAGGCGGTCACCACGCTCATCCACCTGGCCAGGCAAAATGGCTGCCGGTCGATGATGATCGAGAACCTGGATTTCTCCGATGCCCGCCAGATTGGCCGGGAGCGGCTTGGCCGCGGGCACCGTGGCAAGCTGTTCCGCAAGACCGTCTCGGGTATCCCGACCCGGCAGTTCCGGGATCTGCTGGTCGGGATGGCCGCTAACGCTGGCGTGTGGATCATTTCGGTGGATCCCGCCTGGACTTCGGTGTGGGGCGGGCAGCACTGGCAGGCCCCTCTCAAACACTCAACCCCAAGCTCGGTCACGGTGTCGCGGCATCATGCGGCGGCGGTGGTGATCGGCCGGCGCGGCCTTGGGCTTGGCGCCCGGCGGCGGCCAGGTGTGCCCCGAGCCCACCGGAGGATGGGCAAGGGAGAGCTACCGGCCAGGCCGGATGATCGGGTCCTTGGCCGTGAGGGACCCGGGCCGCCGGGAGGCCAGCGGGCCGCGGCACCGCCGCGCAAGACCCGCCTGGCCGAGCGGATCCGACCCGGGGACCAGGTGGCACAGGACCGTCCGGTGCCACCCGTCAGCGCTGACAGACGCTGACGCATCAGGAACGGTCGATGTGGAACTTGGTCGACTTGAGCCCGAACAGGGCGCGGAAGCGGGCGCCGAGCACCGTGACGCTGCCGCCGCTGCCGCGGACCCGGACGGCGGAGACGCGGCCGCCCCAGCCGGGCACCTTGGTCTCGGTCATCGCCAGCACCGTGCCGACGCCCAGGCGGGCGCCGGCGCTGGCGGCGCCGAGCGTGACCGTCCAGCGGTAGTTGGGGTTGCGGCCGCCGGCCCGGTCGTCGGGGTCGGGCCGGCCGGGGAACCACGGCAGCGGCGCGCTCCCCCACTGCGCGTTGCTGGAGGTGTAGCCGCCCGACGAGGAGGAGTAGAACGCCTGCACCACGCGGCTGCCGTAGCGGACCACCAGCGGGCGGGTGGCGCGCACCGCCGCCACCCAGCGCGACCCGTAGTAGCCGGTCTCCTTGGCGTAGCCGCCGTAGGCCTGGTCGCGCACGTCGCCGTAGATGGCGCAGTTGCAGCCGTCCCAGCGGCCGCCGCCGTGCCCCTGGCCGCGGGCTAGCGCGACCGCCAGGGCGTAGCTGCGGGCCGCGATCGCCTGGGCCTTCAGCGCCTCCAGCCGCCACGACCCGGGCATCTCGGCCAGGCCGCGCAGGTACTTGTTGAACGGCATGACCGCCACCGCCCGCGGCCGCGGGGTCCCGGCCGCGTTGACCACGTTGACGTCCAGGCGGCCCCAGCGCAGCTGCTGGCCGGTCTGGGTGAGCGTCAGCCGGGTGGGGTGCCTGTCATTTCGGTAGCGGACCACTACGCCGTGGCCGTGGCGGGTCGGGCCGAAGGCGCGCCGCCCGGCCGGGCTGAACACCGACAGGCCGCCGGCGTTGGGCCGGATCGACCAGGTGACGTGGCCGGCGAGCAGCCGGCGGTGGACCCGCCCGCTGGTCGCCACCCCCGAGACGGTGAACGCGCCGCTGCCGGCCCGGCCGGGCACCTCGATGCCGCGGACCCGGACCGAGGCCAGGCGGCCGCCGCTGCTCGGGTCGCGGCCGGCCTGCAGCAGCCCGACCCGCAGCAGGGCCGGCAGGGTCGCCGGCGCGGCCCGCGCGCCGCCGTAGTAGAAGGCGATGATCCGCCCGGCGGTGACGCCGCGCAGCGCCATGCCGTAGGCGCCGTACTGGCTCATGCCGATGCCGTGCCCGTAGCCGCCGCCGACGACCCGGAAGGCGCTCGGCCCGGCGGCCCGCGCCACCGGCGCGGACGCCCCGGCGGCGAGCGCCACCACGGCGGCCACCGCTCCTACGGCGGCCGGCAGGCGAATCCGGCGACGGTCCCCGATCACCCTGGAAGGGTCGGCGCCCCCGGCCGCCGCCTTGAGCGGCCGCGGGCTATTCCGGTGTGCGCCCTCCGGCGTCCCAGAGGGAGCCATGGGTCTCCCGCAGGAAGGCGGCGAGCGCCTGCTCCCACGGGCGCAGCGGCGGCACGCCGACCAGGCGGGCGAGGCGGTTGTCCAGCACCGAGAAGGCGGGGCGGGGGGCGGGGCGGGGGAACTCCGCGCTGCTGGTCGGCCGCAC
>DASQWY010000290.1:0-5099 GCA_035640005.1 Actinomycetes bacterium | reverse complement strand
ACCATGCCCTCGGGCACGGCGCCGCGGCCCCCGCCGTCCCCCTCGACCGCCGGCGTCTCGGCCTCGGCCGGCCGCTCGGCCGCCGCGGGCGCCTCGGCCGGCCGCTCGGCCTGCTCGGCCTGGGCCTTGCGGGCCTGGCGGCCGCCGCCGCTGGCGATCACCGCCAGCTCGGCGCCGACCTCGACGGTCTCGTCGGCCTGCACCCGGATCGTCTGCAGGGTCCCGGCGACCGGGGAGGGGACCTCGGTGTCGACCTTGTCGGTGGAGACCTCGAACAGCGGCTCGTCGGCCTCGACCTGGTCGCCCTCCTGCTTGAGCCAGCGGGTGATGGTGCCCTCGGTGATCGACTCGCCCAGCTCGGGCATGCGCACGGTGGTGGCCCCGCCGCCGTCCCCGCCCCGGTCGGCGGAGGCCTCCTCGGCGGGCGCCTCCTCGGCCTCGGCCTCCTGCTCGCCCTCCTCCGCCTCGGCGGTGGCGGCCCGCTGCTCGCCGCCGGCGGCCTCCTGCTCGCCCTCCTCCGCCTCGGCGGCCTGCTCGGCGCGCTGCTCGCCCGCGGGCGCCTCCTCCTCGGCCTCCTCCTCGGCTTCCGCCTCGCCGCCGGCCTCCGCCTCCTGCTCGCCGCCCTCGGCCGCCGCGGCCCCCTCACCGTCCGGCTCGATCACGGCCAGCTCGGCGCCGACCTCGACGGTCTCGTCCTCCTGCACCTTGATCGACTTGAGGACGCCGGCGACGGGGGAGGGGACCTCGGTGTCGACCTTGTCGGTGGACACCTCGAACAGCGGCTCGTCGGCCTCGACCCGGTCGCCCTCCTGCTTCAGCCAGCGGGTGATGGTGCCCTCGGTGATCGACTCGCCGAGCTCGGGCATCTTGACTGGTGTGGCCATGGCGCTCGCTCCCTTGTCGAACAGCCGTCCCGACGGCGCTCAGCCCTGGTGCAGGGGCCGGCCGGCCAGGGTGAGGAAGGCCTCGCCGACCGCCTCGGACAGGGTCGGGTGGGGGTGGATGAACTGGGCGACCTCCACCGGCAGGGCCTCCCAGTTGTAGACCAGCATCGCCTCGGCGATCAGGTCGGTCACGCGGGCGCCGATCAGGTGGACCCCCAGCACCGGGCCGTCCTTGGCCGCGATCGTCTTCACCATGCCGCCCACGCCGTGGATCATGCCCTTGGCGGTGGCGTTGAACGGGAAGCGGTTGGTGACCAGCTCGTAGCCCTGCTCCTTGGCTTGCGCCTCGGTCAGGCCGACGCTGGCGACCTCGGGCGAGCAGTAGGTGACGCGCGGGACGCCGGCGTAGTCGATCGCCGGCGACGGCAGCCCGGCGGCCAGCTCGGCGACCAGCATCCCCTCGGCGAAGCTGGCGTGGGCCAGCGCCAGCGACGGCGGCGGCAGGATGTCGCCGACCGCGTACACGCCCTCGGCGTCGGTCTGCAGGGTGCCCCAGTCGGCCGGGACCACGAAGCCGCGGTCCAGCTTGACGCCGATGTCCTGGTAGCCGAGGTCGGCGGTGACCGGGCCGCGGCCGGTCGCCACCAGCAGCAGCTCGGCGGTGACCTCGCTGGTCTTGCCCTTGGCGGTGGCGGTGACGGTGACCTGCTCGTCGGTGACCTTGGCGTCCTCCAGCCTGGTGTCGACCATCACCTGGATGCCGCGCTTCTTGAACGCCCGCGCCAGCTCCTTCTGCACGTCGGCGTCCTCCAGCGGCACCAGGCCGGGCAGCACCTCGATGACGGTCACCTCCGCGCCCATCGAGCGGTAGAAGGAGGCGAACTCCACCCCGACCGCGCCGGCGCCCAGCACGATCACCGACTTGGGCAGGTAGTCGAGCGTCAGGGCGTGGTCGGAGGTGATCACCCGGCGGCCGTCGACCTCCAGGCCGGGGATCGACTTGGGCTGCGACCCGGACGCCAGCACCAGCGCCCGGCCGGCGGTGACCTCGCCGACGCCCTCGACCGTCACCGTGCGCGGGCCGGTGACCCGGCCGGCGCCCTTGAGGACGTCGACCTTCTCCTTCTTGAGGTGGCCCTCCAGGCCCTTCCAGTTCTTGGTGACGATGTCCTCGCGGTTGGCGACGGTGGCCGAGTAGTCGACCGCCTCCACGGCGGTCTTGATGCCCCAGCGGTCGGCGGCCTCGTGGATGCCGTCCATCAGCTCGGCGGCGTGCAGCAGCGCCTTGGTGGGGATGCAGCCGGTGTGCAGGCAGGTGCCGCCGACCTTGCCCTTCTCCACCAGCGCGACCTTCAGGCCCAGGTTGCCGCCGCGCAGCGCCGCCGAGTAGCCGCCGGTTCCGGCACCGAGGATCACCAGGTCGTAGGAGTTCTCGGCCATCTCGTCGGCTCCTTTGGACGCGGGCGTCTCACCCGAGTCTACCGGCCCGGCCACTGCCCGACCGAGCGGCCGTGCGATAGGCTCGTAGCCGACGCCGAGTGCCAAGGAGGGACCGCCCCGTGCAGGTCAGGGACATCATGACCACGGAGGTCGTCACCGTCGGCCCCCACTACAACGTCGCCGACGTGGCGAGCCTCATGATCGCCAGGAGGATCGGGTCGGTCATCGTCCTCGAGGAGGAGCGGGTCCTCGGCATCCTCACCGAGCGCGACATCCTCAAGGTGATCGGTGCCGGCGAGGACCCCAAGACCGTCGCCGCGCACGAGGCGCTCACCGACGACCTGTTCACCGTCGGTCCGGACGCCTCGGTCGACGAGGCCGCCCGAGAGATGACCAGGGCCAGGGTCCGCCACCTGCCGGTCATCTCCGACGAGGGCCTGATCGGCATCATCTCCATCCGCGACCTGGTCCGCTGGAGCGTCCAGGACGTCGCCGAGGCGGCCGGCGAGCTGCCCCACATCGAGCTGTCGCGCCAGGTGCTGTCGATCGTGCAGCCCGCGGCCAGCGACCGCACCAGCAAACCCCGTTGAGCTTCCTCGACAACTTCCGCATCCGCCGCTCCCGGGGCGGCAAGGTGGCGGCGATGGACCGTGAGGCCACCGCCGAGGACCTGGACGCCCTGCGCGAGTTCGCCCGCACCCGCACGGGCGTGGAGCTCTACGTGGAGCCGGAGACGATGGTGACCGACACCACCGCGGTCGCCGTGGCCTCCGACGGCGAGTGGATCCGGCGCCGGGTCGGCTCGCCCGAGGTGATCCGCAAGGTCGCCAGGCAGCTCGGCCTGCCAGCCTACGACGTGCAGATCGTCGGCTACCCGGAGCGGATGCGCGCCTACAACGCCCGGCTCAAGGCGGCCGGCCGCAGCGAGCGGCTGCTCGGCGAGCGCGGCGCGCCGCCGGTGCGCACCTCCCGCCCGCCCGAGCGGCACCCGCCAGGCGGCGCCCCGCCGACCAGTCCCAGCCAAGGAGAGCCCTCATGACCGAGCTGCGGCGCTCGCCGCTGGACGCCGTCCACCGCCGGCTCAAGGCGAAGATGGGCGCGTTCGCCGGCTGGGACATGCCCATCGAGTACCAGGGCACCCTGGCCGAGCACCGCGCGGTCCGCGAGGCGGTCGGGGTCTTCGACCTGTCGCACCTCGGCAAGGTCGAGGTCCGCGGCGCGGGCGCCCACGACGCCCTGCAGCACGCCCTCTCCGGCGACCTGGACCGCCTGGCCGAGCCGGGCGCCGCCCAGTACACCCTGTGCCTGACCGACGACGGCACCATCACCGACGACCTGATCGTCTACCGCGAGGACGACGGCTGGCTGCTGGTCCCCAACGCCGCCAACTGGCCGAAGGTGGCCGACGCGGTGCGCGCGTCCGCGCCGGCGGGGACGCAGGTGACCGGGCGGCCGGACATCGCCGTGGTCGCGGTGCAGGGGCCGCGCGCGCCCGAGCTGGTCGGCGGACTGTTCCCCGAGGCCGCCCGGCTGGACTACATGCACATGGCGCCCGCCCACTACGCCGGCCAGCCGGCGCGGGTGTGCCGCACCGGCTACACCGGCGAGCGCGGCTTCGAGCTGCTGGTGCCCGGCGAGGTCGCGCCCAAGCTGTGGGAGGAGGTGCTGGACCGCGGGGCGCCGCTCGGGATCGCCCCCGCCGGCCTCGGCGCCCGCGACACCCTGCGCCTGGAGATGGGCTACGCCCTGCACGGCAACGACATCTCCACCGACACCGACCCGTTCGAGGCGCGCCTGGGCTGGGCGGTCGCGCTCGGCAAGCCCGACTTCCGCGGCCGCCAGGCGCTGGCGGAGCGCAAGGCGGCCGGCCCGGCCCGGCTGCTGGTCGGGCTGCGCTGCACCGACCGGCTGATCCCGCGGCACGGCATGGCCGTGCTGGACGGCGAGCAGCCGGCCGGCGAGGTGACCAGCGGGACCTTCTCGCCGACCCTGCGCCACGGCATCGCCATGGCCTACGTGCGGCCGGAGCTGGCCGCCAAGGACACCGAGCTGCAGGTCGACGTGCGCGGCCGCCGCGGCGCCGTGCGGGTCATGCGGCCGCCGTTCGTGCAGGCCTCGCCCAAGTAGGCCGGCCTGGCCGGCTACGGCACCTCGGTGGTGGCGTCCGGGTCCAGCTCGTAGCGCTTGATGGCGTCGGCGACCACGTCGCGGTCCAAGGCGCCGGCCAGGGCCAGCTCCTGCAGCACCGCCACGGCGATGTTCTGCGCGTCGATCTTGAAGTGCCGGCGCAGGGCGGGCCGGGTGTCGGAGCGGCCGAAGCCGTCGGTGCCGAGGATCGTGTACGGCCGCGGCACCCAGCGCGAGATCTGGTCGGGCACCAGCTTCATCCAGTCGGTGACCGCCACGATCGGCCCGTCGACCTCGCCGAAGGTGCGGGTCACCAGCGGCACCCGCGGGTCCTCGGTGGGGTGCAGCCGGTTCCACTCCTCGCAGTCCAGCGCGTCCCTGCGCAGCCGCTGCCAGCTCGGCGCGCTCCACACGTCGGCGGCCACGTCGAAGTCCTCCGCCAGCAGCTCGCTGGCGCGCAGCGCCAGCGGCATGGCGCTGCCCGAGGTGACGATCTGCGCCCGGTGAGCGTGGTCGCCGTCGACCTGGTGGTAGCGGTACAGGCCCTGCAGGATCAGCTGCGGGTCGAGCCCGTCGGGCAGCGGCGGCTGCACGAACGGCTCGTTGTACACGGTCAGGTAGTAGAACACGTCCTCGGGCCGCTCGCCG
>DASQWY010000289.1:0-2154 GCA_035640005.1 Actinomycetes bacterium | reverse complement strand
TCGGCATCTTCGACTCCGGCGTCGGCGGCCTGACCGTCGCCCGGGCGATCATCGACCTGCTGCCGCACGAGTCCGTCGTCTACTACGGCGACACCGCCCGCGGGCCCTACGGGCCCCGCTCCCTGCCGCAGGTCCGCCGCTTCGCCGCCGAGCTCGCCGACCTGCTGGTCGGCGAGGACGTCAAGCTGATCGTGGTCGCCTGCAACACCGCCTCGGCGGCCGCCCTCGACCAGCTCCGCGCCGCCCACGCCCTGCCGCTGATCGACGTCATCGAACCGGCCGTGCGGGCCGCCGTGCGGCTGACCCGCAACCGCACCGTCGGGGTGATCGGCACGGTCGGCACGATCGCCTCCGGCCGCTACCCGGAGGCGGTCGCCGCCACCCACGAGAACGTCACCGTCGTCACCCAGGCCTGCCCCCGGTTCGTGGAGTTCGTCGAGCGCGGCGAGACCACCGGCCCCGACATCCTCGACCTGGCAGGGGACTACCTGGCCCCGCTGCTGGCCGAGCAGGTCGACACCCTGATCCTCGGCTGCACCCACTACCCGCTGCTGACCGGGGTGATCGGCTACATCGTCGGCCCGGACGTGTTCCTGGTGAACTCCGCCGAGTGGGTCGCCCGCAGCGTCTTCGCCGAGCTGACCCGCGCCGACCTGCACGCCCCCTACGGGGCCACCCCGCGCCACCGCTTCCTCGCCTCCGGCGACCCCGACGAGTTCCGCCGGCTCGGCGCCCGCTTCCTCGGCCCGGAGGTCGGCACGGTCGAGCGACGCGCCACCCCGGTGCCGGCCGAGGCGGAGGCGTCGTGATCCGCATCACCGTGCTGGGCGCCTGCGGCACCTACCCCGCCGCCGGCCGGGCCTGCTCCGGCTACCTGCTGGAGGCCAGCGAGGCCGGACGGACCGCCCGCGTCTGGATCGACGCCGGCTCGGGCACCCTCGCCAACCTGCTGCGGATCACCAACCTGCCCGAGCTGGACGCGATCTGGGTCAGCCACCTGCACGTCGACCACGTCAGCGACCTGCCGCTGGCCAACTACGCGCTGCGCTACGGCGACTGGGACACCCCGCCCGCCCCGGTGCCGGTGTTCGGCCCCGACGGCTGGCGCGAGCACGTGCGCGCCTTCCTGGCCACCGGCGAGGGCGGCGCCATCGAGGACGCCTTCCAGGTCCACCACCTGCGCGACGGCGAGCGCATCGACGTCGGCCCGCTGCAGCTGACCGCCGTGGCCACCGCCCACAGCATCGAGACCTACGGGGTGCGGGCCTCCGACGGGGCCGGCGTCGCCGCCTACTCCGCCGACTCCGGCCCCTGCGACGGGCTGGGGCGGCTGGCCGAGGACGCCGACCTGTTCATCTGCGAGGCGGCCTGGCCCGAACAGCCACCCGGCTTCGACCCCATCCACATGACCCCGCAGCTTGCCGGGCGCTGGGCGGCCGAGGCCCACGCCGGCCGCCTGGTCCTCACCCACCTGCGCCCCGGCGCCGACGTCGAGCAGGCCATGGACCGCGCCGGCGAGGCCTACGGCGGCAAGGTCGGCATCGCCGTGGAGCTGACCACGTACCAGCTGAGCGGGGCCGAGACCACCTCGGCGGGGCCCGCCGAGCGACCAGGAGAGCCACCATGACCAGACGCGACGGCCGCGCCGCCGACCAGCTGCGCCCGGTCGAGATCACCCTCGGCTGGCAGGAGACCGCCTTCGCCTCCGCCCTGGTGCAGCTGGGCCGGACCAAGGTCGTCTGCTCGGTCAGCCATGAGGAGCGCATTCCCCCGTTCCTGCGCGGCAGCGGCAAGGGCTGGGTGACCGCCGAGTACTCGATGCTGCCCGGCGCCACCAGCGAACGCTCCACCCGCGAGGTCGCCAAGGGCCGGCCCGGCGGCCGCACCCACGAGATCCAGCGGCTCATTGGCCGCTCGCTGCGCGCCGTCACCGACATGGCCGCCTTCGGCGAGGCCACCCTGTGGGTCGACTGCGACGTCCTGCAAGCCGACGGCGGCACCCGCTGCGCCTCCATCACCGGCGCCTGGGTCGCCCTGTTCGCCGCCTGCCACCGGCTGGTCACCGAGAAGCGCGCCAAGGGCTTCCCGCTCCACGACCACGTCGCCGCCGTCAGCGTCGGCATGCTCGACGGCGTCCCCTGCCTGGACCTGCCC
>DASQWY010000288.1:0-3590 GCA_035640005.1 Actinomycetes bacterium | reverse complement strand
CCGAGCGCGCCCATGGCGAGCAGCCGCGCGACGGTCGCGGGCGGCTGGCGCAGCGGGCGCCGCGCCGCCAGCGCGAGCGCCCACAGCAGCGGGGCGGCGAGCGCGAGGCGCAGCAGCAGCACGTCGGCGACGCCGAGGCCGCCGGCGTAGGCCTGCTTGCCGAGGATCGGCAGGCTGCCGAAGCCGGCGGCCGACAGCAGCACCAGCCCGAGCCCCGCCCGGCGACGGCGCTCGGCCGCCGCCGTCGCGCCGGCGGCGCGGCTCGGGTCGGCTGGCATGGGCGGGCTCCGGTGGCGGGCAGGGGGCACGCCTACTCTAGAGTGGCTGCGCAACGGCGTTCCGACGAGAGGCAGGGGTGCGCTACCGCTACGAGGTCCGTCTCGGGCCGGCCGACGTGGGCCAGCGGGTGGTGGTCCGCTGGCGCCGGCCGGCGCCCGGCGGCGACGAGGTGGCCGACGTCGTCGGCCTGCTGGAGGCGGCCGACGAGGCCGGCTTCACGGTCCGCAACCGCCGCGGCGAACTGGTGTCGGTGCCCCGCGAGCGGGCGCTCGCCGGCAAGGTCATCCCGCCCCGCTGACCGGTGCCGGCTCCGGCCGGGCGGAGCGCCGGAATCGTCGTATGCTCGTACTGGACGCCACCGGCCAGGAGCGTGAGCGATGGGATTGATGAAGCGGTTCTCGATGATCTTCAAGTCCAAGGCGAACAAGGCCCTGGACCGCTACGAGGACCCGCGGGAGACGCTCGACTACTCGTACGAGCGGACGGTCGAGATGCTGCAGAAGATGCGGCGCGGCGTGGCCGACGTGGCCACCTCGCGCAAACGCATCGAGCTGCAGGCCCAGCAGCTGCAGCAGTCCGCCGCCAAGCTGGAGGGCCAGGCCAGGCAGGCCGTCGGCCAGGGGCGCGACGACCTGGCCCGCGAGGCGCTCGCCCGCCGCACCGCCATCGGCACCCAGCTGCAGGACCTGCAGGCGCAGCACGACCAGCTGAAGGCCGAAGAGGCGAAGATGATCGACGCCCAGCAGCGGCTGCAGGCCAAGGTCGAGGCGTTCCGCACCCGCAAGGAGACGATGAAGGCCAGCTACACCGCCGCCGAGGCGCAGACCAAGGTCAACGAGGCCATCTCCGGGATCGGCGAGGAGATGGGCGACGTCGGCATGGCCATGCAGCGGGCCGAGGACAAGGTGGCCCAGATGCAGGCGCGGGCGGGCGCCATGGACGAGCTGATGGCCTCCGGCGCCCTGGACGACGTGTCGGCCTCCAGCGACCGGCTGCAGGCCGAGCTGGACCGGAGCGCCGCCGAGCCGGCGGTCGAGGCGGAGCTGGCCCGCATCAAGGGCGAGCTGGGGGGCACCACCACCAAGCAGCTCGGCAGCGGCGGCGGCGCGGGCGCCGCGCCCGCCGAGGACGCCGCCGTCGAGGAGGAACGACGATGATCGTGCGCATCATCGGCGAGGGGCAGTTCGACGTCCCCGACGCCCACCTCGACGAGCTGAACCGCCTGGACGAGGACCTGCTGAAGGCGGCCGACGGCGGCGCGCAGGAGGCCTTCACCGCCGCGCTGGAGGCGCTGCTGGCCAGCGTCCGCACGGCCGGCGACGAGCTGCCGGCCGACCACCTTGGCCCTTCCGACCTGGTGCTGCCGAGCCCGGACGCGACCATCGAGGAGGTCCGCGACCTGCTCGGCGACGAGGGCCTCATCCCGGGGTGATGTACTGATGGCCCGAACGCGTTACCCGGCCGACGTCGGCCTGTCCAGCCGCATGCTGCTCACGATGTTCCTGCTCGGCCTGCTGTACGTGGCGTTCGTGGCCGTGCTGGTCGCCCTGCGGGTGCCGTGGATCCTGGTGCTGCTGATCGCCGGCGGCTTCCTGTTCTTCCAGTACTTCTACTCCGATCGGATCGCCCTGTTCTCCATGCGGGCCCACGAGGTGTCGCCGCAGGAGGCGCCCGAGCTGCACCAGATCGTGGAGCGGCTGTGCGCGCTGGCCGACATGCCCAAGCCGCGGGTGGCCATCGCCGACTCCGACATCCCCAACGCCTTCGCCACCGGCCGCAACCAGAAGGCCGCGGTGGTGTGCGCCACCACCGGGATCATGCGCCGCCTCGACCGGCAGGAGCTGGAGGCGGTGCTGTCGCACGAGCTGTCGCACGTCGCCCACCGCGACGTGGCGGTGATGACGCTGGCGAGCTTCCTCGGCATCCTGGCGGGGTTCGTGGTCCGCTCCTCGCTGTACGCCGGCGCGTTCGGCGGCGGCGGCTGGGGCCGCTCCAACGACAACCGCGACAACACCGGCGCGGTGATCCTGCTGGTGGTGCTCGCCTCGGCGATCGTGTACGCGCTCAGCTTCCTGCTCACCCGGGCGCTGTCGCGCTACCGGGAGCTGTCGGCCGACCGTTCCGGCGCGATCCTGATCGGCCGGCCGTCGCTGCTGGCCTCCGCCCTGGTCAAGGTGTCCGGCGAGATGGGCCGCATCCCCACCCGCGACCTGCGCGCGGCCGAGCCGCTCAACGCGTTCTTCTTCGCGCCCGCCCTCGCCCCCGGCTTCAGCTTCTCGTCGCTGTTCGCCACCCACCCGAGCCTCGACCGCCGCCTCGACCAGCTCGCCCGGCTGGAGGCCGAGCTGGGACGCCACGCGTGAGGTTCCTCGACGCGCTGCTGGGACGCAGCTCGCCGAAGCAGCCGAAGCTGGACGCGCTGTTCGCGGTGCCCGGCGCGGCGATCACCCTGGAGGCCGGGCTCGGCCTGCGCTCGACCGGGTCGGCGGCGGTCTGCTTCAAGCCCGCCTCCGGCGCGGGGTTCGCGACCGCCACCGACGAGCTGAAGGGCCTGCTGGACCTGGCGGTCAAGGAGTCGGGCTCGAAGGTGCGGGTGCTCGACGACGGCTTCGGCTACCGCTGGGTGGTGATCGACGACCCCGACCTGGAGGACCTGGTCACCAGCGTCCACCTGGTCAACTCCACCCTGCAGGAGCACGGCTTCGGCCCGCAGCTGCTGTGCTCGCTGTTCGGCTTCGCCGGCGAGGGCGGCGAGGGGCCCTGCCACCTGGTGTACCTGTACAAGCGGGGCACCTTCTACCCGTTCGCCCCGCGCGAGGGCGAGCGCCGCGACAACGAGCTGGAGCTGCAGGTCCGCGGGACCGTCGGCGCCGACCTGCCGATCGAGCCGGACCTGGCCCGCTGGTTCGCCCTGTGGGGCATCCGCGAGCTCGGCGTGTGACCGCGCCCGCGGGGTAGCCTTGGCTTCCTCGCCGGCACAGCGGCGTGCCGGCCGCCGGGCCAGGAGGACGCCGTGCGGGAGCAGCCGGTGGTGGTCGCCCTCGGAGGCAACACGATCTCCCCGCCGGGCGGCCGGGGCGCCGTCGCGGCCCAGTTCGAGCGGACGCTGCGGACCGCGGAGCACCTGGTCCACCTCACCGAGCGGCCGCTGGTGGTCACCCACGGCAACGGGCCGCAGGTCGGCGACGCGCTGCTGCGCAGCGACCTGGCCGCGGCCGTGCTGCCGCGGGTGCCGCTGGACGGCTGCGTCGCCGACACCCAGGGCGGCATGGGCTACATGCTGGCGCAGTGCCTCGACAACGCCGGCGCGG
>DASQWY010000287.1:0-5688 GCA_035640005.1 Actinomycetes bacterium | reverse complement strand
TGCCTCCCGCGACGCTCATCGCGTCCGCTCGGCGCGGGCCACGGCGACGCGCCCGAGCACCTCCTCCACGACCTGGTCGACGGCTCGGCCGGTGGAGTCCAGGACCACGGCGTCGTCGGCCGGTCGGGTGGGCGAGGTCGCGCGGCTGCTGTCCAGCCGGTCCCGCCGTGCCAGCGCGTCGGCCGACTCGCCGCCGCCGTTGCCGTCGCCCGCCCGCCGCCGAGCCCGTTCGGGCTCCGAAGCAGTCAGGTAAACCTTCACTTCAGCGTCAGGCCAGACCACCGTGCCGACGTCCCGCCCTTCGGCGACGATGCCGCCCAGGCCGACCAGCGAGCGTTGCAGGGCGACCAGCTGCTGGCGCACGGCCGGCACGGCGGAGACCGCTGAGACGGCCGCGTTCACCTCCGCCGAGCGCAGCTCGGCGCCGGGCGGCTTGCCGTCGAGCAGGACCGTGGCGCGACCGGCGGCGTCGAGCTCGAGGTCGAGGTCGATCGTCCTGGCCGCCTCGGCCACCGCAGCCGGATCGTCGGGCGGCACGCCGCGGCGCAGCAGGCCGAGCGTCAGCGCGCGATAGGTGGCGCCGGTGTCCAGGTAACGGAGCCCGGTCCGCTCGGCCACCCGGCGGGCCACGGTGCTCTTGCCCGCGCCGGCCGGGCCGTCGATGGCGACCACCACGTCGCCACGGGTCTCGGCGGGATACCGCCAGGCGTCTCCGGCCACCCTCACGCCCGCCACCTTCCACCCTGCGGGACCTGCTCGGCCTCACGTCGCTGGCCACCTCGCGGATCGGCCCGGCGCGCACCGGCCTCGAGGTCGCCCCGCCCTGCCTCGGGCTCCGGGCCGCCCCGCCGCACCCCGACCTCGGGGTCGCGCCGCCACGCGGCGGCCTCATGGTCTCCATGCCCCGGGCCGACCTGCTGGTCATCCTGCCGCGACCGCTCCGCCTGGGGGTCGCCGGACGCAGCCCCTCGTGCGGGAAGCGGGTCCGTCGGGCACGGCCAGCCGCTACGCGGCCCGGAGCTGCCAGAGGGGTCGTCCTGGAGGTTGCGAAGCACGGGGTGGCCGGAGCGAGGCCCGGGCAGCATCCCGCTCCAGCAGGATCTGGGTCGAGCTCCGGTTGGGCGGGAACCGGGCAGACGCACGTACGCTCCAGTCGCGGTCGCGGAGGTGGCCGAAGGGTCGGGCGCCGGCCGGCCAGCGCCGGGCCGAGTCTACCCGCCGCGCCCACTCGTGCGGATCCGGCGGCATCCGGTCATGCCGGGCCACCGACCTTACCGGAGACCGGTTGCTGGGGTCTCGTCTTATCACTATATCGATTTATTGCTTAGTCGCTGAATCGTCACTGTCGGTCTCGAGGCCTGGACCCGGCCGGGCAAGGATGGCGTCACACGGTCAGGGTGCGCCGGTGCCCTCGTGGGCGGCCCAGCCCGAGGCGCCCAGGGCGTCCAGGGCGGCGGCCAGGGCCTGATGGCCGGCGACCCAGATACGGAGGGCGCCACCGCCGCCCTGCGGCTCGTGGTCGATGGCCAGGTCCTCGACGTTCACGCCGGCCGCGCCGAGCGCGTTGAACACGTCGGCCAGGCTGCCCGGGCGGTCGGGGACGTGGACGATGAGCTCCCGGAGGCCCCTCGGCGAGGTGCCCGGCTTGGTCGGGATGCGCAGGCGGGCGGCGCGGGACGCGGCCAGCTCCTCGCGGAGCCCGGCCCGGTCGCCGCCGGCGATCAGCTGGCGCAGCACGCTCAGCCGGTCGCCCAGCACGTCCAGCGCGGTCACGATGCTGTCCGCGTTGGTGGTGCAGATGTCGACCCACAGGTCGGGGTCGCTGGCCGCCACGCGGGTGGTGTCCCGGAACCCGCTCGCCACCAGGCTGCGCAGCGCCGCCGGCGAGCCCACCTGGGCCACGGCGCTCATCAGGGCGGAGGCCGTCAGCTGGGGCAGGTGGCTGGCGAAGGCGACGATCTGGTCGTGCAGCCCCGGGTCGAGCATGAGCGGCCGGCCGCCCAGCTCGCGGACGAAGCGGGTCAGCCGGCGCAAGGCCTGGTGCTCGACGTGAGCGTTCGGGGTCAGCACCCAGGCGGCACCGTGGAACAGGTCGGCGCGGGCGGCCCGGGCGCCCCGCTCTTCCGAGCCGGCCATGGGATGGCCGGGGATGACCAGGCGCAGGTTCGTGGACGACCTCGAAAGCTCAACCAGAAGGTGAGACTTTGTGCTGCCGACGTCGGTCAGGACGGCGGCCGGATTGGCGAGGTGCGCGCGCGCCAGCACCCCGGCCAGGGCCCGCACCGGGGTGGCGGCCACCACCAGGTCGGCGCCGTCGGCGGCCTCCTCCACCGAGCGAGCCCTGGCGGTGACCGCTCCGATGCCGAGCGCGTCGCGCAGCTCGCGGCGGTCGGCGTCGGCGCCGACGACCTCGGGGACGCCGGCGGCGCGGGCGGCGAGGCCGACGGAACCGCCGAGCAGCCCGGTCCCCACGATCGCGAGGCGCTGCGGCCAGCTGGGCGTGGAGGTCGTCATCGGCTCACCTCTGGAGGACATCGCGCAGCCGCCGCGGGCGGCTGGGTGGGCGTCGGGCTCGTCGGCTCACTCTGGGGCACGTGCGGGTGCCGCGAGCAGCTGGCATCGGGGTCATCGGCTCGTCCTGGGAGGTCGTCGCGCAGGTGCCTGGCGCGGTGAAGGTAGACGTGGCGGAGGCTGGCCCTTGGCAGGGTCGAGTAGCAGTGGACCAGCACCCGGACGGTGCTCGGGTTGCCGCCGCTCACGTCGAGCTCGCGGGCGCACAGCAGGGGCACGTCGCCGAGGCCGAGGGCCCGGGCGGCGGCGGCCGGGAACTCGCTCTGCAGGTCCTTGGTGGCCGTGAAGATGATCGATACCAGCTGGTCGTGCTCGACGCCGTTGCGGTCCAGCAGGGCGGTGAGCAGCTCGCTGGTCCGTCCGAGCACCTGCTCGCGCGTGTCGGCCTCCACCGTGGTGGCCCCGCGGAGCGCCACCAGCCGTTCGGTGGCAACCGCTGCCCCGGTGTCGGGCTCCGGCGGCGGCTCGGGGGGCATGGCGGCATCTCGACTCATCGCCATACCGCCAAGGCGTCTACCCGCTTTATCGCTTTGTCGAGAAGTGGATTCATAGACCTGTCGCTTTGTAGAGGCTGCGAACTTCTTCCGGGCGCAGGGCGCGGAACTCGCCGGGACCCAGGCCGGTCAGGCGGACCGGGCCGACGGCGGTCCGCACCAGCCGCCGGACCGGGGCGCCGACGGCCTCCAGCAGCCGGCGGACCTCGCGGTTGCGGCCTTCGACCATGACCACCTCGACCATGCGGCGGCGGCCCGCGCCCGCGACGACGCGCACCCGCCGCGGCCTGGCCACGCCGTCCTCCAGCTCCACGCCCTCGCGAAGGCGGGCGACGGCGTCGGCCGGCAGCCGGTCGACCTCGGCCAGGTAGCGCTTCTCCACGCCGTAGCGGGCGTGGGTCAGCCGGTAGGCGAGCGGGCCGTCGTTGGTGAGCAGCAGCAGCCCCTCGGTGTCGCGGTCCAGCCGCCCGACCGGGAACACCCGCGGCCGTTCGGGCACGAGCTGCACCACCGTGGAGCGGCCCTCGGGGTCGGCCGCCGTGGTGACCACCCCCGCCGGCTTGTTCAGCAGGTAGTAGCGGCGCCGCTCGTCGAGCACCACGCGGGAGCCGTCGACCTCGACCCGGTCGGCGGCCGGGTCGACCCGGCGGCCGAGGTCCTGCACCAGCTCGCCGTTGACCGCCACCCGACCGGCGCGGACCAGCTCCTCGACCGCTCGCCGCGAGCCGAGGCCGGCGGCGCTCAACGCCTTGTTGAGGCGCAGCCGGCCGCCCTCCCCCGCCGGCGCGCCGGGCGTGCCACCGCCCGGGGCGGGCCGGCGCTGCCGGCCGGCGTCGCCACTCACAGCGGCTCCTGGAGGTCGGCCAGGTCGACGTCGTCCGGGAGGTAGTCCTTGATCGGGGGCAGCTGGTCGAGGTGGTTCAGGCCGAGCTGCTCGAGGAACGCCGGGGTGGTGGCGTACAGGGCCGGCTGGCCCGGGGCGTCCTGGTGCCCGGCCTCGCGGATCAGGCCGCGGCCGAGCAGGGTGCGGAACACCCCGTCGACGTTGACCCCGCGGACGGCGGCGACCTGGAAGCGGGTGACCGGCTGCCGGTAGGCGATGACCGCCAGCGTCTCCAGGGCGGCCCTGGTCAGCCGGCTGGACTGGCCGGCGCGGAGGAACGCGTCGACGGCGTTGCGCGCGCCCGGATGGGTGGCCAGGCGCCAGCCGCCGGCGATCGCCCGCAGCACGAACCCGCGCCCGTCGCGCGCGTACTCCCCCGCCAGCTCGACCAGGAGCGCCTCGACCTCGGACACGCGGGCGCCGGCAACCTCGGCGAGGGTGGCCGCCGGCACCGGCTCGTCGGCCGCCAGCAGGATCGCCTCCAGGTCACGCCGGAGGTAACCGCGCTCGTCCAGCTCGACCGCCTCGAGCGCCTCGTCGGCCGGCCACAGTCCCTCACCGGCATCCTCGGTCGGGCCGGCCTCGGCGGCCGCGTCCTCGGGGTCCGGGCCGGCGGGTTGCTCGGTGGTGGAGGTCATCGGGGCTCCTCGATAGAGAGGTCATCCAGGTCGGCGAGGGCGGCCGCTTCGCCGCCGGTCCAGCGCACGGCGATGGCGCCGAAGGTGGCCGCCTGCTCGAGGCCGATCAGGTCCCGCTTGTAGAGCTCCAGCAGGGCCAGGAAGCTGATGACGACGTCGATGGCCGCCGCGTCGCCGACCAGCTCCTCGAAGGTGGTCGGGCCGCCCCCGGCGAGCCGGCGGGCGAGGCCGGCGACCGCCTCGCTGACCGTCAGCTTGGGCGGCGCGATGTGCTCGGTCGCCACCCCCGGCGGCGGCGCCGGGGTCAGCGCGGCCGCCGCGAGCCGGGCCAGCTCGACGGGATCGACCCCGACGAGCAGGTCCGGGGCGACCCGCGCGAGACCCTCCTCGGCGCCGACCCGGCTGGGCAGGTAGGCCGCCTGGGCCGCCATGCGGGCGCCGAACAGCTCGGCCATCTGCTTGTACGCGCGGTACTGCAGCACCCGGGCGAACAGCAGGTCGCGCTCCTCGAGCAGACCCTCCACCTCGTCGGGTTCGCCGTCGGGCGCCGGCAGCAGCCGGGCGGCCTTGAGCTCGAGCAGGGTCGCCGCCACCACCAGGAACTCGGTGGCCACCTCGAGGTTCAGCTCGTGCATCCGCCGGACCTCGGCCAGGTAGTCCTCGGTGATGCGCGCCAGCGAGACCTGCCAGATGTCGACGCGCTGCCGGGCGATCAGGTGCAGGAGGAGGTCGAAGGGTCCCTCGAAGACCTCGGTCCTGACGACGTAGTCCATAGGTGTGCTCTGTCTCTGTCTCTGCTCGACGTCGAGCCTCGAGGCCCGCGGTGGTCTGCCGCCCGGAGGGCCATGACGGCGGCGACCGGGGCGAGGAGCGCGGCATCCGGCTGGCCGATCGTAGCGGGCGACGACCCGGTCTGCCTCTCCACCCGAGCGGCGGCGTCGACCCGCGGCGCCCGTCCGAAGCGGCACGGTCAGAAGCCGACCAGCCCGTAGATGCCGTTCTGGATGGCCTGGAAGAAGGGGGTGAGCAGGCCGGGCGCGAGGATCAGCAGGCCGAGGAGGAGGAAGATCCCGTACTGGTCGAGGAAGTAGACGATGCCCTG
>DASQWY010000286.1:0-9084 GCA_035640005.1 Actinomycetes bacterium | reverse complement strand
GGTGCTGCGGACCCGCGAGGCGAGCTGGCAGGACCGCGACGACCAGGGCCGCCCGCTCAACCGCACCATGGGGTTCGGCAGCCTCGGCGGGGCCACCCTCGACAACGAGGAGAACTACCTCATCAAGAAGCTGTTCACCGCCCTGGGCGCGCTGCAGATCGAGAACCAGGCGCGCATATGACACTCCTCGACCGTCCCCGGTCTGGGGACCTCGTTCGGCCGCGGCGGCGCCACCACCTTCCAGCAGGACCTGGCCAACGCCGACTGCATCGTCATCCAGGGCTCCAACATGGCCGAGGCCCATCCGGTCGGCTTCCAGTGGGTGATGGAGGCCAAGGCGCGCGGGGCCACCGTGATCCACATCGACCCGCGCTTCTCGCGCACCAGCGCCCTGGCCGACCTGTACGTGCCGATCCGGGCGGGCACCGACATCGCCTTCCTCGGCGGCATCGTCAGCTACGTCCTCGAGCACGGCCGCGAGTTCCGCGAGTACGTGGCCAGCTACACCAACGCCGCCGCCATCATCGGTGAGGAGTTCGCCGACACCGAGGACCTCGACGGCCTGTTCAGCGGCTTCCAGCCCGAGCAGGACGTCTACGACCCGGCCTCCTGGCAGTACGAGGGGCTGCCGCCGCCGCCCGGCACCGGCCGGGAGGGCAAGGCCGACGCCGCCCAGACCCACGGCTCCGGCGGGTCCCGCATCGAGGCGGCCGCCGCCCCCCACACCGACCCGACCCTGCAGCACCCGCGCTGCGTGTTCCAGCTGCTGCGCAAGCACTACCGGCGCTACACGCCCGAGCTGGTCGAGCAGGTCTGCGGCATCCCCAAGGAGCTGTTCCTGCGGGTCGCGGAGACCTGGTGCGCCAACTCCGGGCGGGAACGGACCAGCGCGCTGGTCTACTCGGTCGGCTGGACGCAGCACTCGGTCGGGGTGCAGTACATCCGCACCGGCAGCATCATCCAGCTGCTGCTCGGCAACGTCGGCCGGCCCGGTGGCGGCGTGATGGCCCTGCGCGGCCACGCCTCCATCCAGGGCTCGACCGACATCCCCACCCTCTACAACATCCTGCCCGGCTACCTGCCCATGCCGCACGTGGCCGACCACGCCGGCCTGCGCGACTACCTGGACGTGATCCGGCTGCCTGGCGGCTTCTGGGGGCACTGCGACGCCTACATGGTCAGCCTGCTGAAGGCGTACTGGGGGCGGGCGGCCACCGCCGACAACGACTGGTGCTTCGACTACCTGCCCAAGCTGAGCGGGGACCACTCCGCCTACGTCACCGCCATCGGCATGCTGGAAGGCGCCGTCAAGGGCTACTTCCTGCTCGGCGAGAACCCCGCCGTCGGCAACGTCAACGGCGGCCTGCACCGCAAGGCCCTGGCCAGCCTCGACTGGCTGGTGGTCCGCGACCTGGTCGAGATCGAATCGGCCAGCTTCTGGCGCGACGGGCCGGAGGTCCAGACCGGCGAGCTGCGCACCGAGCAGATCCCCACCGAGGTGTTCCTGCTGCCCGCGGCCGCCCACACCGAGAAGGACGGCACCTTCACCAACACCCAGCGGCTGCTGCAGTGGCACCACAAGGCGGTCGAAGCGCCCGGCGACTGCCGCAGCGAGCTGTGGTTCATGTACCACCTGGGCCGGCTGCTGCGCGACAAGCTGGCCGGCTCCGGCGACCCCAAGGACCGGCCCGTCCAGGACCTGGCCTGGGAGTACCCGACCTCCGGGCCGCACGCCGAGCCGAGCGCCGAGGCGGTCCTGCGGGAGATCAGCGGCTACGACGCCGCCGGCAAGGCCGTCTCCGGCTACACCGAGCTGAAGGACGACGGCTCCACCACCTGCGGCTGCTGGATCTACTCGGGGGTGTACGCCGACGAGGTCAACCAGGCCGCCCGGCGCAAGCCCGGCGGCGAGCAGTCCTGGGTGGCGCCCGAGTGGGGCTGGGCCTGGCCGTACAACCGCCGCATCCTCTACAACCGCGCCTCCGCCGACCCAGAGGGCCGGCCCTGGTCGCAGCGCAAGGCCTACGTCTGGTGGGACCAGGAGCAGGACAAGTGGACCGGCCACGACGTGCCCGACTTCGTGGCCACCATGCGCCCCGACTACCAGCCGCCCGAGGGCTCAACAGCCGAGAAGGCGCTGTCGGGCAGCAGCCCGTTCGTCATGCAGGCCGACGGCAAGGGCTGGCTGTTCGCGCCCAACGGCCTGGTCGACGGGCCGCTGCCCACCCACTACGAGCCGCACGAGTCGCCCTTCGCGAACCCGCTGTACCAGCAGCAGGCCAACCCGGCCAGGCAGCGCTTCGACCGGCCGGGCAACCCCTACAACCCCAGCGGCGAGCACCCCGACCGCGGCGCCTACCCGTTCGTGTTCACCACCTACCGGCTGACCGAGCACCACACCGCCGGCGGTATGACCCGCGGCCTGCCCTACCTGGCGGAGCTGCAGCCGGAGATGTTCTGCGAGGTCAGCCCGGAGCTGGCCGAGCTGCGCGGGCTCGCCAACGGCGGCTGGGCCACGATCGTCACCGCCCGCACCGCCATCGAGGCGCGGGTGCTGGTCACCCGCCGCATGCGGCCACTGCGCGTCGACGGCCGCCAGGTCCACCAGGTCGGCCTGCCCTACCACTGGGGCTGGCGCGGGCTGGTCGCCGGCGACGCCGCTAACGACCTGTTCCCGGTGGTGCTGGACCCCAACGTGCACATCCAGGAGAGCAAGGCGGCCACCTGCGACATCCGGCCCGGCCGCCGGCCGCGCGGGCCCGAGCTGCTGGAGCTGGTCGAACGGCGGCGGCCGGCGTCGGCCGAGACCCACCGGACCGGCCCGGAGGAGACCCAGCCGCACAAGGAGCCGGGCAAGGAGCAAGGAGGGCCGCAATGAGCGCCGCGCCGCTGCCCACCCCCACCTTCGGCGGCGGCTACGACGGCGACGGCCACGTGCGGATGGGCTTCTTCACCGACACCAGCGTGTGCATCGGCTGCAAGGCCTGCGAGGTCGCCTGCAAGGAATGGAACCTGGTGCCGGCCGAAGGGCCGCTGGCGCTGTCGGGCCTGTCGTTCGACAACACCGTGTCGCTCGGCGCGAGCACCTGGCGGCACGTGGCCTTCATCGAGCAGGACCGGCCGGTCCAGCTGCCGCCCGACCTGCCCGCCGAGGCGGGATCCTCCGGGGCACCCCTTCGGGGTTCCCCGGACCCCTCCACGACCTCCCGCGGCCAGGCCCGGGACGGGATGCGCTGGCTGATGGCCTCCGACGTGTGCAAGCACTGCACCTCGGCGGCGTGCCTGGAGGTGTGCCCGACCGGGGCGATCTTCCGCACCGAGTTCGGCACGGTGGTGGTGCAGCAGGACGTCTGCAACGGCTGCGGCTACTGCGTGCCCGCCTGCCCGTTCGGGGTCATCGACCGCCGCGAGCCGGACGGGCGCGCCTTCAAGTGCACCCTCTGCTACGACCGGCTCAAGGACGGCATGGAGCCCGCCTGCGCCCAGGCCTGCCCGACCAAGTCCATCCAGTACGGCCCCCTGGAGGAGTTGCACGACCGCGCCGACCAGCGGGTCGAGGCGCTGCACCAGGCCGGCGTGCCCGAGGCGCGGCTGTACCTGCGGGAGGAGGACGACGGCATCGGCGGCGCCGGCGCGTTCTTCCTGCTGCTGGACGAGCCTGAGGTGTACGGCTTCCCGCCCGACCCGGTGTCCACCACCCGCGACCTGCCGCGCCTGTGGCGGTCGGCGGCGCTGGCCGCCGGCGCGCTGGTGGCCGGGCTGGCCGCCGCGTTCGCGGGAGGCCGGCGATGAGCACGAGCGGGCCCGAGCCGCGCTCCTACTACGGGCGCCAGGTCCTCAAGGCCCCGGTGTGGAAGAACGAGATCCCCATCTACTACTTCACCGGCGGCCTGGCCGGCGCCTCCGCCAGCCTCGCCCTGGCCGCCAGGCTGGCGGGCAACGATCGGTTGGCGCGCAATGCGCTCACCGTCGCCGCAGTCGCCGGGACGGCCAGCCCGGTCCCGCTGGTCGCCGACCTCGGCCGTCCCGAGCGCTTCCACCACATGCTGCGGGTCTTCCGGCCCACCTCGCCGATGAACGTCGGCTCCTGGCTGCTGACCGCCATGGCACCGGCCACGGTGGGCGCGGCCGTGGCCGACCGGCTCGGCATCTTCCCGCGCCTGCGCCGCACCGCCGAGGTCGTCGCCGGCCTGCTCGGCCCGGCGCTGGCGACCTACACCGCCGTGCTGGTCGCCGACACCGCCGTGCCGGTCTGGCACGAGGCCGGCCGCGAGCTGCCGATGGTCTTCGCCGGCGGCGCGGCCGCCGCGCTGACCCCGCCGGCGGCGGCCGGGCCGGCGCGGCGCCTGGCCGTCGGCGGCGCCCTGGTCGAGCTGGCCGCCGCCGAGCTGATGCAGCGGCGCCTCGGCGAGCTGGGCGAGCCGTACCGCCTGCCGCCGGCCAGCCGCTTCGCCACCCTGGCGCGGGCCACCGGCGCGGGCGGCGCCGCCCTGCTCGCCCTGGCCGGCCGGCGCCGCCGCGCCGCGGTCGCCGGCGGCGCGCTGCTGCTGGCCAGCTCGCTGTGCCAGCGCCTGGCCGTCCACAAGGCCGGCTTCGCCTCCGCCCGCGACCCCAGGTACGTGGTCCTGTCCCAGCGCGATGGGAGGCCTTCGAGCGCCTGAGCGCTTTGCCCGGGACGATCATTGCTGGCGACTTGGGGCGATGCTAGAGTCCGCGCACGCTTTGCCGCTCGGGCGCTACGGAAGGACGGGGATGGCCAGCTACGCGGAGCAGGTCGGGGAGCGGCTCCGCAACATCCGCCTGCAGAAGGGCCTGTCCCTGCACGACGTCGAGCAGCGCTCCGCCAAGGAGTTCAAGGCCAGCGTCCTGGGCGCCTACGAGCGCGGCGAGCGCAGCATCTCGGTCCCGCGGCTGCAGCGGCTGGCGATGTTCTACGGGGTGCCCGTCGACCACCTGCTGCCCCGCCTGGGCGCCGGCGCCGAGGCGGCCCCGCCGCCCGAGGCCGCCGCCGAGGGGGCGGTCTGCATCGACCTGGAGGCGTTGCAGGCGCGGCGCGAGCCGGAGGCGCAGACCCTCGGCCGCTACCTGACGCTCATCCAGACGCAGCGGGGCGACTTCAACGGCAAGATGCTGACCATCCGCCGCGACGACGTGCGCGTGCTGGCCGCCATCCTCGACCAGTCGCCCGGCAGCCTGATCGCCCGCCTGGACGACCTCGGCCTGCGCCGACCCGCCTATAGTTAGACGGTCCGTCCCCGCACCCGGAGGCCGCCGTTGGACCGTCGGTTGACCCTGGCCGGCTGCTTCGCGCATCCCGACGACGAGACCTGGTCGATGGGCGGGTCGTTCGCGCTGCTGGTGCCCGAGGGCGTCCGCGGGGTGATCTGGACCGCCACCCGCGGCCAGGCCGGCGAGATCGCCGACGGCTCCGGCGCCACCCGCGAGACCCTGGCGCAGGTGCGCGAGGCCGAGGAGCGGGCGGCGATGGCGCTGGTCGGGGTCGGCGTCGAGCTCGGCGACTTCCTCGACGGCCAGGTCGCCGACGCCGACCAGGACGAGCTGACCAGGACGGTCCACGGCTTCCTGGAGCGGGAGCGGCCGGACGTGGTGGTCACCTTCGAGCCGGACGGGGTGACCGCCCACCCCGACCACCGGGCGGTCACCGCCGCCGTGCAGGCCGCCTTCGCCGCCTACGCCGCCGGCCCCCGCGAGCGCGAGCCCCGCCTCTACTACTGGGGCGTCTCCAAGTCGCAGCTGCGCCGCTACCGGGAGCTCGGCCGGGCGGCCGGCGTCGAGATCCCCGGCGAGGGCGAGCCGTACGGCCCCGTCGGCACCGCCGACGAGCGGTTCACCTGCATCGTGGACACCTCGCCCGTCGCCGAGCTGGTCTACCGGGTGCTGCGGCAGCACCGCAGCCAGTCCGGCGGCCCGGAGCACCGCATCCTCGACCACGCCCAGCAGTGGCGCGAGGTCTTCGCGCGCACCGAGTTCATCCGCGTGCACCCGGCCCCGCGCCCCGGCGAGCCGCCGGAGACCTCGCTGCTGGCCGCGTTCGCCCCGGTCGCCCAGCGGGAGCCGGCCGGTGGCTGAGCCGACCCCCAAGGTCGCCTTCAAGACCCTCGGCTGCCGCCTCAACCAGGCCGAGTCCGAGCGGGCGCTGGAGGCGCTCGGCGCCCGCGGCTTCGACCTGGCCCACGCCGGCGAGGAGCCCGACGTGGTGGTCGTCAACACCTGCACGGTCACCCAGGAGTCGACCGCCTCCTCGCGCCGGCTGATCCGCAAGACCGCCGCCGCCCACCCCGGCGCCACCGTGGTGGTGACCGGCTGCTACGCGGTCGCCGAGCCGGAGGAGGTCCGCGCCATCCCCGGCGTGGACCTGGTGGTCGGCAACGACGACAAGGACCGGCTGGCCGAGCTGGTCGCCGCCGTGCCGCGGGTGCGCCGCCTTCCGCTGCTGATGCGGCCCGCGCCGGTCGAGCGGCTGCGCACCCGCGTGGCGGTCAAGGCGCAGACCGGCTGCGACGAGTGGTGCACCTTCTGCATCATCCCGCGCACCCGCGGGCCGCTGCGTTCCACCCCCGCCGACCAGATGGTCGCCGACGTCCGCCACCAGGTCGCCCGCGGCGTGCGGGAGGTGGTGCTCACCGGCGTCCACCTCGGCAAGTACGCCGAGGACCTCGGCGAGCGGGAGGGGCTGGCGCGCCTGGTCGACCGGCTCACCGCCATCGACGGGCTGCTGCGGCTGCGCCTGTCCAGCGTGCTGCCGGTGCAGGTCACCGCCGCCCTGGTCGCCCGCGTCCGCGACAATCCTAAGGTCTGCCGCCACCTGCACGTGCCGCTGCAGGCCGGCGACGACCGGGTGCTGGAGGCCATGCACCGCCCCTACCGGGTCGCCGAGTTCCTGGACCGGGTGGAGGCCGCCAAGGCCGCCGTCGACGGGCTCGGCCTGTCCACCGACGTGATCGTCGGCTTCCCCGGCGAGACCCGCGAGCAGTTCGCCGCCACCCTCGCCGTGGTCGAGCGGGTCGGCTTCTCCAAGCTGCACGTGTTCCGCTACTCGGCCCGCCCCGGCACCCCCGCCGCGACCATGCCCGGCCAGCTGCCCGACCCCGAGAAGAAGGCCCGCGCGCGCGAGCTGATCGCCCTCGGCAACGAGCTGCGCCGCCGCTTCCACGAGGACCACGTCGGCCGCTCCCTACAGGTGCTGGTCGAGACGGCCGCCGACGGCCTGGCGGAGGGCACCAGCGACAACTACGTCAAGGTGCGCTTCCCGGGCGGCCCGGACCTGGTTGACCAGGTGGTCGCCGTGCGAGGCTTGCGCGCCGACACCGAGGGCATGGAAGGACAGGTCGCGTGAAGGACCCGAGCTGCCCGTTCTGCCGGATCGTCGCCAAGGACCAGCCGGCCGAGGTGGTGCTGGACCGCGACCAGGTGCTCGCCTTCCGCGACCGCAACCCGGTGGCGCCTGTGCACGTGCTGGTCGTGCCCAAGGAGCACCTGCCCAGCCTGGAGGCGGTCGCCGAGCGGCACGCGCCGCTGCTGGGCGGCCTGGTGGAGGCCGTCAACGACGTCGCCCAGGCGGAAGGCATCGCCGGCGCGTTCCGGCTGGTCAGCAACGTCGGCGCGGAGGCCGGCCAGTCCGTCCGCCACCTGCACCTGCACCTGCTCGGCGGCCGCCGCATGAGCTGGCCGCCCGGGTAGCCGTGGCCACCGTCGCGCCCTACGGGACATGGGCCTCCCCGATCGGGGCCGAGCTGGTCGCCCGGGCCGGCATCGGCCTGGACGAGGTGCGCACCGACGGGGACGCCGTCTACTGGATCGAGGGCCGCCCCACCGAGGGCGGCCGCCAGGTCGTCTGCCGGGCGGTGCCCGCCGCCGGCGGCGGCCGGCCCCCCGAGGACGTCACCCCGCCCGGCTGGAACGTCCGCACCCGCGTCCACGAGTACGGCGGCGGCGCCTACGCCGTCCGCAACGGCACCGTGTTCTTCAGCAACTTCGCCGACCAGCGACTGTACCGCCAGGACCCCGGCGCCCCGCCCCGGCCGATCACCCCCGAGCCGCCCACCCCCGCCGCCCACCGCTACGCCGACCCCGTCGCCACCCCCGACGGCAGCCTGCTGGTGTGCGTGCGCGAGCGCCACGAGGGCGGCACCGTCAGCAACGAGCTGGTCGCCCTGCCGGCCGACGGCACCGGCGCGCCGCTGGTGCTGGCCGCTGGCCGCGACTTCTACGCCACCCCGCGGCTGTCGCCCGACGGCCGCCAGCTCGCCTGGCTGGAATGGGACCACCCGCGCATGCCGTGGGACGGCACCGAGCTGCGCCTGGCCGAGCTGGCCGGCGCCGGGCTGGTCGGCGAGCCCACGCTGGTCGCCGGCGGGCCCTCCGAGTCGGTCTTCCAGCCCGAGTGGAGCCCCGGCGGCAGCCTGCACCTGGTCAGCGACCGCAGCGGCTGGTGGAACCTGTACCGGGTCGACGGCCGGGAGCTGGTGGCGCTCGCCCCCGCCGAGGAGGAGTTCGGCACCCCCCAGTGGGTGTTCGCCATGTCCACCTACGCGTTCCTGACCGGCGGCCGGGTCGCCTGCCGCCACGGCGTCGGCCCGCTGCAGCGGCTCGGGCTGCTCGGACCGGACGGCGAGCGGCTGTTCGAGGTGGAGCTGCCGTTCAGCGCCTACTACCCGCCGCAGCTGCACGCCCTCGGCGGCCGCGTCGCCTGCATCGCCGGCAGCCCGACCCGCTCGGCCGCGGTGGTGGTCATCGATCCGTCCACCGGCGCGGTCGAGGTGGTGCGGCACAGCCGCGACCAGGAGCCCGACCCCGGGCACCTGTCGCAGCCGCGGCCGATCGAGTTCCCAACCGGCGGCGGCCGCAGCGCCCACGCGCTCTACTACCCGCCGGCCAACCAGGACTTCCGCGGCCCGGCTGGGGAGCGGCCCCCGCTGCTGGTGGTCAGCCACGGCGGCCCCACCGCCGGGGTCTCCAGCGACCTGCACGTCGGCTACCAGTACTTCACCAGCCGCGGGATCGCGGTGGTCGACGTCGACTACGGCGGCTCCACCGGCTACGGCCGCGCCTACCGCCGCCGCC
>DASQWY010000285.1:0-8326 GCA_035640005.1 Actinomycetes bacterium | reverse complement strand
GTTCCTGGCCGGGGTACGGTCACCTGCTGCCGATGGTGCCGTTGATACGGGCGGCGCAGCAGGGCGGCCACGACGTCGTGGTCTCGTCCGGTGCCGACATGTCGGCCCTGATCGGCCGGCTCGGCGTCGCCGCCCACCGTTCCGGCGTCACCTTGGCCGAGTCCTACGACCGGATGCCGGACCACGCGACCATCAGCGAGCTGCCTGCCGAGCAGCAGCCCGGCTTCGCGGCCCGTCACCTGTTTGGGGCCGGCGCCGTCGACCGTGCCCATGACCTGCTCGACCTGCTGCAGAGGTGGCGACCCGACCTCGTCGTGCATGACACGTTGGAGCTGGGGTCGCCGACCGCCGCTGCCCTGCACGGGATACCGCACGTCACCCACGGCTACGGCCCGATGGTGCCGAACACCAGCTACTTCGCGGCGGCGATCGGCGCGGCCATCTCCGAGGCCGGCTTGCCGGATCCGACACCTGACATCTTCGCCGCGCCCTACCTCGACATCTGCCCACCCAGCCTGCGCGGGACCCAATCGAACCCGTGGAGCACGATCCACCCGCTGCGGCCCTCGCCCGGTGAGGTCGAGCCCCGCGCCGCAGTCGAGCTGGACTTGTCCGCACTGCCCCACCCGGACACCGTCTACCTCACCCTCGGCACCATCATGAATCAGGCGCCGAAGGTGTTCCGCGCCGTGATCGACGGCTGCGTGCGCTGGCCGGTCAACCTCGTCGTGACCACTGGACCGGGCTTCGACGCCGCGCTGCTCGGGCCCTTGCCGCCGTCGGTGCGGATCGCACCGTTCCTTGCCCAGGCGGCCGTGCTACCCCGCTGTCGAGCGGTCGTGTCCCACGCCGGAGCAGGCACCATGCTGGGCGCCCTGTGCCATGGCCTGCCGCAGCTGTGCCTGCCGCAGGGCACCGACCAGCCGTCCAACACCGCGGCGCTGCTGCCCACCGGCGCCGCACTGGCCCTCCAGCCGGACGAGATCACCGCCGACAGGGTGGCCGAGGCGCTTGGCCGGCTACTCAACGAGCCATCGTTCCGGCAGGCGGCGAACCGGGTCCGCGCCGAGATCGAGCGCATGCCAACCGCCGCAACCGTCCTCCACGAGGTCCTGGTCACCACCGACCAGTGACCATTGCCGACCACACCTTCCGAACCGCGATCATCGGCTACCTGCTGGCGGCCGTGAAGGGCGCAGACCCGGCAAGACCGCTTCGCTGTGCCCGTTCAACGTCGGGATGCCCGGGGTCGCACTGGGGGCTGGGCGCCGCGAGGAGGATCGGTGGTCCGGCTTCGCCAACCTGGCCGACGTGCTGGTCTACTCCCACGAGGTCGGGATCGAGAAGCCGGATCAGCGGATCTACCAGGTCACCTGCGAGCGGCTGGGCGTCCGCCCGAGCGAGGCGGTCTTCCTGGACGACGTGGAGGCCAATGTCGTGGCCGCCAGCCAGCTCGGGATGCGCGCGGTGCTGTTCCAGAGCACGACCCAGGCGATCACCGACGTGGAGGCATGCCTCGCGGACGTCGCAGGCTGAGCCGCGTGACCGGCCAGCGTGGCATCGTGGGCGTCGCAGCGATGGGCAGATGGGGCACAGGTGCACAGGGTGCTACCGGCCACGCCCCAGGAGCGCGTCCAATGCAGCCGAACCGGGAACCTGCAAGCCAGTCTCGACCCTGGGGGCGGGTGTCCAGCATCCGCCTGGAGACCTTCAGCGACGGCGTGTTCGCGATCGCCGTCACCCTGCTGGCGCTGCAGCTGAAACGGCCCGACCTGGACGGGGCCACCACCGCCGGTGCGGTCCTGCACGCCCTGGGCCAGCAGCGTCGGCAGTTCGGCTTCTACGCGCTGACGTTCCTGCTGACCGGCGGGCTGTGGATCGGGCACCACCAGCTGCTCGACCCCCTGGAGACCCACGGCCGACGGCTGCCACGGGTCAACCTGTGGTTCCTGCTGACGGTGTCGCTGTTGCCCTACTGGGTGAACGTGATGGCCAGCTATCCGGACAACGACGCCGCGGCCGGGCTGTTCGTGCTGTGGCTGGGGCTGGCGCAGTTCGCCTTCCTGCTAGTGTGCCTGTTCGTCCGGCGTGAGGTTGGCGACAGGTCCTCCATGGACGAGCTGATCGTGCCCAAGGTGATCCGCGCGGCGAACGCGGCGGTGTGGCTGGGGGTGTTCGGCGGGCTGCTGGTCGCCCAGGTGCAGCTGCCCGACGCGGTGGTCTTCGGGTGGCTGGTGCTGCTGGTGGTCGGGGGACGGTCGGCGGTGCGCTTGTGGTCGGCGCGCCACCGCCGTCGCAGCGCCCACGCGTAGTCACGCGGGTCCCGCGCGGCTCGGGCGAGGCCCGGTTCAGCTCGACCCGGTCAGGCCGAGCTGCCGCAACCGCCCCAGGTTGTCTTCCAGGGACCACACGTCGACGATCCTGCCGTCGCGCAGCCGGAAGATGGAGACCTCATCGACCCGCTCGAAACGGCGGAGGGTCGGGGCGTGGCCGAGCCACTCGCCCAGGTGCGTGGCGGAGCAGGTGAACCGGCCGGCGACCTTGTCGCCCTCGGCGATCAGCTCCACGACCTCCATGTGGACGTCCGGGAAGCTGGCCCGGAACGGCGTGATCCAGCGCTTGGCGGCCTCGGCCAGGGCCGGCGTGAACAGCTCGTCGACGACCTCCAGGTGCCCACCGTTGAGGACCTCGTCGACCAGCCGGCGGACGACCGTCTTGTTGGCTTCTCCCACCGTTCTCCCTCCGAGCCGACCTGGGGCGGATGCCGTCACGATAGGCGGGCGGGTCGCCGCGGCGCCGGCTGGGACGAGGCCATCCGGCGCCGGAGGCCGGCCACACACGCGGCAGGCTCGTCATCACCGTGCCGGACCGTGGGTAGCCAGCACCAGGGCACGCGGCCGAAGCCGCGTGCCCTGGTTGGCGACCTGGATCCCTAGCGGGCGACGTCGACGGCGATTCGGGTGACGTGGTTGGCGGGGTCGGGCAGGACCAGGACCCGGAAGGGCCGCTGGGACCGCACCCCGACCGCGAAGGTGGTGACGTGCTCGAAGCTGCCCGCGAAGCGCACCTCGCGCAGGCTGCTCCCGCCGCCGGCGAGCCGCTGCCCGACCTGCCAGGGCGTGCGCCACGGCTGGTGGCCCGACTGGCTCCAGTCCGGCGCCTGGATGGTCACCTGCAGGGCGGCGCCGCCGGCCACGTGCACCAGCTGGTCGGAGGGGTCGGCGTGCACCACCGGGACGTAGCGCGCCAGGTAGCCGACGCGGCCGAGCCCGTTGACGTCGAACACCAGGCGGTCGCAGGCGCCGTGGGCGGCGGCCCGCACGTTGTAGATCTCCGGGGTGATCGGCAGCGCGTCGACCTGCTTGGGACCGGTACCCCAGGAGGAGGCGCCGGCGCAGACCGGGTCCCGCGGCGCCGGCCGCGAGGCGGGAGAGGTGGCGGAGGTGACGGGCGTGGCCGCCGGGGCGGCGCTGGTGGGGGCCGCGACGGCGGCCGGCGGCTGCTCCGCCTGGCCGCGGGCGCAGCCGGCGACGGCGGCGGCGACCAGCAGGGCGGCGGCGAGTGCGTACCTGGGACGCATGGTGGTTCTCCCCCCTCGGGCTGCGGGATCCCGGTGGAATCCCATGCATGCATGGTGGCGGGAACCGGTCACGGAAGCCGATCGGAGAGGTCTCGCCGCAATGCCCGATCGACCTCGGGCGCGTCACGGTTGCGGCTCGGGACGGTGACGCCGTGACCGCCCGCGGGCTGCTATGGTCCGGCCATGGACCGCAGCGGGCTGGCGGCGTGGATCGAGCTGTACGAGCGGGCCTGGCGGATGCCGGGTACCGACCTGCTCGCCGAGCTGTTCGCGCCGGAGGCAACCTACCGGACCGCGCCGTTCGAGGAGCCGTTCCGAGGCCTGCCGGCGATCGCCGCGATGTGGGAGGGCGGCAACGCCGGCGAGCCGTTCACCATGCGCGCCGAGGTCGTCGCCGCGGACGGCGACACCGGCGTGGCGCGCGTCGAGGTCCGCTACGGCGAGCCGGAGCGCCAGCGGTACCGCGACCTGTGGGTGGTGCGCTTCGACGACGCCGGCCGCTGCGTCGCCTTCGAGGAGTGGCCGTTCTGGCCGAAGGGGACCAGGGGCGGCTGGATCGAGGGCCCGCCGGCACACGCCTGAGCGCGGCCCGATATGCTCGGGCCCCCGCCCCGCAGGAGCACCCGATGGCGACCGTCCGGCTGCGCATCCCGCTGGCGCCGGCCGAGGAGCAGGCCGCGCGCGTGGCCACCGCCGGCGCGCCCGCCGAGGTGGTGCTCGCGGCGACCGCCGAGGAGTCGCCGTCGCAGCGGCGGCTGCACCGGCTGGTCGTGCTCGCCGCGCTGGCGCTGGTGGTCGCGTGCGCGGCGGCGCTCACCGCGGTCACCCACGACCCCACCTTCGGGCGGCCGCCGACGCAGCCCAAGGACGGGCTCACCATCCTGGCGGTGTTCTTCGTCGCCGCGCAGGCGCTGGAGCGGCTGCTGGAGCCGCTGTCCGGGCTGCTGCTGCCCAAATCGCGGCTGGAGGACGACTACCAGACGGCCCTCGGCGAGGCCGAGCGGCTGGCGGGCGCCGAGCCCGGCCTCGGGCTGGCCGCCGTGCCCACCGAGATCGAGGCCGCGCTGCACCGCGCCGCCGCCGCCAAGGCCCGGCTGGAGGGGCGCGAGCAGGACCGGGCGATCGGCTACTGGGCGCTGGCGACCGTGCTGGCGATGCTCGGTAGCGCCACCCTGCGCCTGTACATCCTCCACGAGCTCGGCATCGCCAACGCCTCCCGCGGCCTGGAGATCCTGGCCACCGGCCTGATCATCGGCGCGGGCACCAAGCCGCTGCACGACCTGGTCACCAACCTCGCCGACCGCCACGCGCAGGGCGCCGCCGCGCCAGGCCCGTGAGCGGAGCCGGCGGCCCGCGACCTCCAGGAGGTTCGTCCGAGTTGCTGGTCCCCGGGGTGACTATGGTATGAACGGTCGCGGTCGCGGCCCCCCCAAGCCGCGGCGACCGGTTCCCGATCCCCCAGGGAGCGCACTCGACCGATATGGCACCCGCACGACGCCCTTTGGTGCTGCGGCTGCTCGGCGTGATCGCGGCGATCGCCGCCGTCGCGTCGCTGGCCGTGGCCTACCGGGCGGGCGCTAGCGCGCCGCAGAGCCCGGCCGACGTCGCCAGCCAGCTCAAGCAGGTCAAGAGCACGCTGGCCGACGCCAAGTCGAACGTGAAGAAGCTGGCGACCGCGCTCGACCGGGCCAACAAGGCCCTCGACCAGGACGAGCAGGAGCTGGCCGCGGCCGTGGCGCTGCGGCTGGACGCCCACGCCCGCGGCGTGCAGGCGCGCGCCGCGCTGACCGACGCCACCGAGCGGGTCACGCGGCTGCAGGGCATGCTCGGCGACCGCGCCCGCGGCATCTACATCGCCGGCGCCCCCGGCGGCATCCCCGCCCTGGTGCAGTCCGGCCAGGACGTCGACGACCTGCTCAACCAGGTCGCCCTGCTGGACCACCTGGCGCGCGAGTCCAACGACTCGCTGGCCGACCTGCTGGTCGCCCAGCGCGACTACGCCCAGGCAAGCGCCCTGCTGCGCCAGGCCGAGCAGGACGCCCGCCAGGCCGAGGCGACCATCCGCGTCAAGATCAAGCAGGCGACCCAGCTGCGCGACGTGCGCGCCAAGGCCAAGGAGGCCCTGGACGCCAAGATCCTGCAGCTGGAAGGCCAGGCCGGGGTGCTGCGCAACACCCAGCAGCAGATCGCCGCCGCCCGGGTCGGCTTCCAGGCCGGCGGCGGCAAGTGCGACCTGTCGAGCACCTCCAGCGCCGAGTACAACATCATCATGCGCGAGTCGCACGGCGACCCGACCGCGCGCAACCCCAGCTCGACCGCGTTCGGCCTCGGCCAGCTGCTGCTCGACCTGCGCCAGCGCATCCTCGGCGCCGACTACGACACGGTCGACTGCGGCAGGCAGCTGTACGCCTTCAGGGTGTACGTCAAGGAGCGCTACGGCACCGCCGAGGCCGCCTGGGCGTTCTGGCAGGAGCACGGCTGGTATTGATCGCCGGTCGCTGGTGGTCCCGGGTGGCCGCCCGGCGCTAGGTCGCCGAAGCGGCCAGGTCCCGGGCGGCGTTCAGCCCCGCGGCGATCAGGTCGTGGCCGCGCCGACCGAGCACCACGCCGGTCAGGTCGCCGCCCCGGCGCTGCACGCGGAACATGAAGCAGCCTCCGGCGGCGTCGTCCGAGCCGGTCTTGATGCCGACGAAGCCGTCGTGGCCCAGCAGCGTATCGGTGTTGTGGACGGTGCCGGCCACCGGCAGCTCGGCACTGCGCAAGGCCACCAGCGACGCGAACTCGGGCAGCCGCATGGCGCGCTGGGCCAGGATGAGCTGGTCGTCCGCGGTCGAGCGGGTGCCCTCGTCGAAGCCGCTCGGATCGGTGTACGTCGTGTGCCGCATGCCCAGGGCGTGGGCCATATCGTTCATCCGGGCGACGAACGCGCGCTGCGACCCCGCAACCGCCCGGGCCAGCATCACGGCCACGTTGTTCGCCGACGGCAGCAGGATGGCGGTCAGCGCCTGCCGCTTGGTCATCGTCTCGCCGGCGGCGACGGGAACGATCGACTCGTCCCGCCCAGCCCGGCACTCGGTGTCGGCGACGTCGTCGTCGGTGACCGTCACGGTCACGTCCTGCGGATCGCGCAGCACCAGGTAGGCCGTCATGACCTTGGCCAGGCTGGCGATCGGCACCGGGGTCTGGCCGCTGCTCGACACGACCGCCCCATCGCCGATCTGGTAGGACGTCTGGCCCGGACCGGGCAGGCCGTCCACGCGGTGGCTGCGGATCACGAAACCCGCGCACGTGGCCGCCACCGCCAGCAGCGCGGCAACCGCGACGGTCGTACCGAGTACGCGCCGTCCCCGGGATCGGTGCCGGTGGTACGTCGTGGTGCCGAACTGTTCGTCGATCATGTTCGCCGACGCTCGCAAACGATCGCTCTCGTCGACGTTCGAGTCGTCCTTATGACGCCCATATGCGCGGCCGGCGATCCTGGCGCGGTCGATGACCAGATTCAGGAGCTGGGTGGTGCGCGTACTGGTGGCCGACGACGAGCGACTGCTCGCCGACACCGTCGCCGACGGGTTGCGCAAGCTGTCCATGGCCGTGGACGTCTGCTACGACGGCGACGCCGCTCTGGAGCGGCTCGGCGTGAACCAGTACGCGGTGGCCGTGCTCGACCGCGACATGCCCGGGCGCACCGGCGACGAGGTGTGCCGGTGGATCGTGCAGTCCGAGCTGGGCACCCGGATCCTGATCCTGACCGCGGCCGGCGGCATCCGCGACCGGGTGAACGGATTCGGGTTGGGCGCAGACGACTACCTGACCAAGCCGTTCGCATTCGCCGAGCTGGCCGCCCGGGTGCAGGCGCTGGGCCGGCGACCCCCGGCCGGTTTCGCCCCGGTGCTGGACGAGCACGGCGTCGTCCTGGACACCCCGCGGCACCAGGCCTTCCGCGACGGTGAGCTGCTCGACCTCACGCCCAAGGAGTTCGCCGTCCTGTCGGTGCTGATGCGCTCCAGCGGTCGGGTGGTGAGCGCCGAGGTGTTGCTCGAACAGGCCTGGGACGAGCACGCCGACCCGTTCACCAACGCCGTGCGCGTGGCCGTCATGACGCTGCGCCGCAAGCTCGGTGATCCGCCGCTGATCCACACCGTGCCGCGGGTCGGCTACCGGTTCGGCGGGTAGGCCGTGTGGCTGACTGCGCGCCTGCGCGTCCTGGTCGCGTTCGTGGTGGCGGTACCGGTGGGGTGGGTCTACATGGTCTGGGGGCTGCAGACCGGCCGGAACATCTTCCGCGTGTACACCGGCGGGCACAGCCTGTGCAGCGACAGCTACTGGCACGACCTGGGCAACAACTGCGGCCGGTCGTTCAGCGTCGGGCTGGCCTGGTTCGAGCTCGTCCTGGCCGGGCTGATCGTGCTCGGCATCGGCTGGCTGCTGGCCCGCTGGGCGCTCTTTCCGGTAGGGGCGATGGCCGGCACGGTCGCCAAGCTCGGGCCGACCAGCCTGGACGTGCGGCTGCGCGCCACCGGGCCACGCGACGAGGCGCGGCAGCTGTCGGACGCGATCGACCAGCTGCTGGATCGTGTCGCGGTCGGTTACGAGGCGCAGCGCCGGTTCGCCGCGAACGCATCGCACGAGTTGCGCACCCCGCTGGCCACCCAGCGCACCCTGATCGAGGTCAGCCTGGCCGACGCGCTCACCCCTGAGCAGCTGCAGCTGCTATCCCGCCAGCTGCTGGCCACCAACGAGCGCAAC
>DASQWY010000284.1:0-2965 GCA_035640005.1 Actinomycetes bacterium | reverse complement strand
TCGGCCATCGCCCGCTCGTAGAACGGGGCCGCGGCCAGCGCCTCGAAGTCGGCGGCGCCCTCCTTGGAGAGGCCGCGCAGCACCCGGCCGTCCAGGTACACCACCGTGCTGGCCGGGTCGCGGAAGCTGGCGGGCTCGGCCTGCACGTCGCTCATCGGTTCCCTCTCCCTCCTGCGATGCCGTCGACCGGCGCCGGCCAAGCGCGAAGCCCGGCCTGAAGCTGGTTGGGGTTCCCGCGGCGCCCGCGTAGCAGCGATGTCACGGTCAAGTCGCAGACGATATCACGCAAGGACACCTTATCGTCGGGCGCTGTTCACGTGCGCGCACGAAAAAGCAGGTGAGTCGACAGGGCGGTTTCGAGTACAACCGGTACATGGACATCGAGATCCGCCCGATCGGGCCCGACCGGTTCCGCGACTTCGCGCGGGTCATCGGGACCGCCTTCGGCGAGACCGCCTCGGAGGAGGAGCTCGCCGCCTACGAGCGCGGCGTCGAGTTCGACCGGAGCATCGCCGCCTTCGACGGCGACCGGATCGTCGGCACCGGCGGCGCCGACTCCATGGACCTGACCCTGCCCGGGCTGACCACCATCCCGGTCGGCGGCCTCACGGCCATCGCCGTGCTGCCCACCCACCGGCGCCGCGGCGTGCTGCGGGCGATCATCGCCCGCCACTTCGAGGACGTGGAGGCCCGCGGCGAGCCGCTGTCGGCGCTGATGGCCTCCGAGTCGACCATCTACGGCCGCTTCGGCTACGGGCCGGCCACGGTCGACGCCGACGTGGAGATCGACACTCGCCACGCCGCCTTCCGCGAGCCCCCGGCCGGCGGCGGCCGCCTGCGGCTGCTGGACGCCGGCGAGGTCCGCGAGCTGGTCCCGCCCTTCTACGACCGGGTCCGCCTGGCCCAGCCCGGCGAGCTGTCGCGCAACGCCTGGTACTGGGACACCTACGCCGAGGACCCCGAGTGGTTCCGCCACGGCGACAGCCCCAGGCAGGCGGTCGTCTACGAGTCCGAGCCGGGCCGGGTGGAGGGCTGGCTCAGCTACCGGGTGCAGGCCCGCTGGGCCAACGGCCTGCCCGACAACCTGGTCAAGGTCCGCCAGCTGTTCGCGCTCACGCCCGAGGCGGGCGCCGCCCTGTGGCGCTACTGCCTGGACCTGGACCTGGCCGGCACGGTGCGGCTGATGGGCCGGCCGCTGGACGACCCGCTCCGCTGGTACCTGGCCGACCAGCGGCGGCTGCGCACCGTCGAGGTCGCCGACCACCTGTGGCTGCGGCTGCTCGACCTGCCGGCGGCGATGAGCGCCCGCCGCTACGCCGTCGACGGCCGCCTGGTGCTGGCGGTCCACGACGCCCTGCGGCCGCGGAACCAGGGCCGCTGGCTGCTGGAGGGCGGGCCGGACGGGGCCGCCTGCACGCCAACCACGGCAGCGCCCGACCTGGAGCTGGACGTCGCCGAGCTCGGCGCCGCCTACCTGGGCGGCACCCGGCTGGCCACCCTGGGTCGGGCGGGACGGGTGCGCGAGGCGACCCCGGGCGCGCTGGCGCGGGCGGACGCCATGCTCGCCAGCGACCCGCCGCCCTGGACGACCACCCACTTCTAGGAGCACCGCCGGCCGGCCGCAGAACCCGCCGGGTCGGGCTAGGATCGGGTGTCCCGCCCCACTACCCAGGCAGGTGATCACCGCGGCGCTCCCCAGCGCGGCCCCTCCCGAGGCCGCCCCGCCCACGCCGGCCCCCGGCCGGCAGGGCGGCCGGCGCCTGCTGGACGCCCGCATCCTGCTGCTGCTGGTGGTGGTGGCGGCCGGCAGCCGCGGCCTGGTCGCCGGCCTGCTGGACGGCCCGGCGCTGCAGACCTGGTCGACGATCTTCGTCTCCATCGCCATCCAGGCGCTGCCGTTCCTGGTCCTCGGGGTGCTGCTGTCGGGGGCGATCGCCGCCCTGGTGCCGCCCGGCTGGCTGGCCAGGGCGCTGCCCCGGCGGGACCTGCTGGCCGTGCCGTGCGCCGGCCTGGCCGGCGCGGCCCTGCCCGGCTGCGAGTGCGCCTCGGTGCCGATCGCCGCGCGGCTGCGCGACCGGGGCGTCGCCCCCGCCGCCGCGCTCGCCTTCATGCTGGCCGCGCCGGCGATCAACCCGGTGGTGCTGGTCGCCACGGCGGTCGCCTTCCCGGGCAGGCCGCGGATGGTCGCCGCCCGCTTCCTCGCCTCGCTGCTGACCTCGGTGGTGACCGGGCTGATCTGGAGCAGGGTCGGGCGCGAGGCCTGGATCGAGCGGGCGCGGGTGCGGCTGGTGGAGGGTTCCAGCCGGCTGGCGTCGTTCGGCGGCACGGTGCGCCAGGACTTCCTGCAGGCCGGCGGCTGGCTGGTGGTGGGCGCCATGGCCGCCGCCACCCTGCAGGTGGTCGTGCCCCGCTCCCTGCTCGACCGGGTCGCCTCCAACGACCTGCTGGCCGCCGCCGGCCTCGGCCTGCTCGCGGTGATGCTGGCGATCTGCTCGGAGGCCGACGCCTTCGTGGCGGCCAGCCTGCGCCAGTTCTCGCTGAGCGCCCGGCTGGTGTTCCTGGTGGTCGGGCCGGTGGTGGACGTCAAGCTGATCGCCATGCAGGCGGGCGTGTTCGGCCGCCGCTTCGCCGCCCGCTTCGCCCCGCTGGTGTTCGCGGTGGCGGTCGGCTGCGCGCTGCTGGTCGGGCGGTGGCTGCTGTGAACGACCGCCGCACCCAGGGGGTGATGCTGCTGGCGGTCGGCGCGACCGCGCTGTGGCTGGGCGTGTCGTCGGCGGCGCTCAGCTACGTCAGCTCCGCCCTGCGGCTGCCGCTGGCGGTCAGCGGTCTGGTGCTGCTCACCGTGGCGCTGGCGACGCTGTGGCCGCGCCAGGCCGCGCCCGACGACGACGGCCACGGGCACGGGGAGCACGGCCCCCGCAGCGGCTGGCTGCTGGTGGAGGGCCGCTGGCTGCCGGAGCCGCCG
>DASQWY010000283.1:0-2305 GCA_035640005.1 Actinomycetes bacterium | reverse complement strand
GCGGGGTCGCGAGCCGCTGGTCGAGCACCTGGAGGGGGCGTTCTGATCGAAGGCCGCCGCCGCGCGGTCACGGTAGCCAGTCGATCGGGGCCTGGGGTCCCCGTAGCTGGGGCAGTGCGCGCGGGTGGGATCCGTCGGGCTGGATGGTGAACCAGGCTGGCAGGGGATCGTTCTGCCTGGAGGAGGCGACCACGATCCGCCCGTCGGGCAGCCAGCTGTTGGGCGCGTCGTAGGTGCCGGGGTGGCGGGTCAGCCGCCGCTGGTGGGTGCCGTCGGCGTCCATGACCCAGACCTCGCCCTGGCCTTGCCGGTCGGAGGAGAAGGCGATGCGCCTGCCGTCCGGCGACCATGCGCCCGGGTAGTCGTTGCCGGGCGCATCGGTCAGGCGCCGCGGGTTGGTGCCGTCGGCGTCCATCACGCCGACGTCCCAGCCGGCGCCCCAGTGGGAGCAGAACATGAGCTTGGACGCGTCCGGGGACCATTCCGCGCATTCGGCCGCCCGGCTGCCGTTCAGGACCTCGAGGTGGCTGCCGTCTGGGCGCATCACGAACAGGTGGTCCTGCCGGTCGCCCGGGTGCAGGACGCCGCTGAAGGCGATCCTGGAGCCGTCGGGTGACCAGTCGGGGAACAGGCCGCCGGTCCTGGGGTGGATCGGCGTCTGGCCCGAGCCGTCGGCGTTGACCACGAAGATGCCGTCCAGGCCGAGCCCGGCGGGGTCGGGCAGGTGCCGGCCCCGGCTGGTCCGGAACACGATCCGGCGGCCGTCAGGTGACCAGCTCGGGTCGACGTCGCTGCCCGCGCCGGAATGGGTCAGCTGCCGGCGGTGGGTGCCGTCGGCGTGCATCACCCACAGGTCGCCGTCCACGCCGTTGTAGGCGATCCGGCCGGTCAGGCCGGTGGCGGCCGGCAGGGTCGTCGTCGTCGCGGTCGCCGTCCTGGTGGGCGTCGGGTGCTGGCCGTGGCAGCCGGCGAGGGTGAGTGCCAGCGCGGCGGCGGTGGCGAGCCGCCGTCCGCGCGGAGCGGCCGACGGCATGGCGGCCTCCTTGTGGGTCGTGGTCAGCTACTGGTACGGCGGGTGGGGCGGGTTGGTTTCATGCCGAACAGGAAGCGGCTGGGCCGGGTCCGCCGGACGCCGAGGTCGTACAGCAGCCACGTGGCCGCCAGCGACGCCAGGCTGATCAGCAGGTACTGCCCGCCGGCGCCGATCCTCCAGGGCAGCACCAGGCAGGCGACCACCACGATGACGGGCTCGTGCAGCAGGTAGAAGGGCAGCACCGCCTGGCTGGCGTAGGCGCCCAGACGACCGGGCCGGGCCGCCGCGCCCGCCCGGCGGGCGGCGCGGCTGCGTGCCAGCCCCAGGATGGCGACCACCCACAGCCAGCCGTCCACGCCCTTGACCGCCCGGAAGGCGACGCCGAGCGGTTGGCCGTCGGTGAACGGGTCGCCGTGGGCGGCCGCGGCGGCGAACAGCGGACCGGCGGCGGCGAACAGCAGCAGCCCCAGGGCCATGGCCGGCCGCCACTGCCGCCGCAGCGCCTCGCCGATCCTGGCGTCGGCCGCCAGCAGGTAGCCGTAGGCGAGCAGCAGCGCGTAGCTGCCGCGGTTCCAGGCGCCGTGGCCGACCTCGCTGCCCAGCGCGGCCTCCACCGCCGCCAGCGGCACCGCCAGCAGCAAGACGGCGCCGGGTCGGGCCAGCAGGCCGGCCAGCCACTCCAGCAGCCGCGACCCCGGCGGGCGGCCCAGCAACGCCAACCCGGGCAGCAGCAGCAGCGAGAACCCCAGCAGGCAGACCAGGAACCACAGGTGGCCGGTCTCGAACAGCCCGGTGCCGGGGGCCGCCCGCAGCAGGAACGGGAAGCCCAGCGAGGGCCGCACGTCCCAGAAGCGTGCGTAGAAGCCGGCGAGCGAGCCGGCGTCGCCGGCTCGTCGCAAGCCCAGGTAGGCCTGCAGCGGTACCAGGGTCAGCAGCCCGACCAGCAGCGGGACCCCCAAGCGCCGCAGCCGCTCGCGCGCGAACGCCGCCGCGCCGCGCGACCGCAGCGAGTACCAGGTCCCCGTCCCGGCGATCACGAACAGCAGCGGCATCCCCCAGGTCGCCCCGAAGGCCAGGAACGCCGTTGCCACGCGGTTCTCCGCCGCGGCCTTCACCGGGAACTCGCCGGCGCCGAAGATCACCGCGGTGTGGAAGAACACCAGCCCGACGACCACCAGCGCCCGCAGCAGGTCGAGCTCGCCGCGCCGGGCCGGCGGGCCGGCGGCGCCCGGCCTGGTCACGGGCGCCACGACGGGTCGCGTGGCGATGGTT
>DASQWY010000282.1:0-2212 GCA_035640005.1 Actinomycetes bacterium | reverse complement strand
GCCGCCCTTGACGACCTCGATGACGGTGCCCTCGACGATCTCGTCGTTCTCCTTCTTCTTCTCGATCGTGCCCCAGGCGCGCTCGTACTGGGCGCGCTTCTTGGACAGGATCAGGCGGCCGTCCTTGTCCTCCTTCTGCATGACCAGGGCCTCGACGTGGTCGCCGAGGGACACGACCTCGTTGGGGTCGACGTCGTGCTTGATGGACAGCTCACGGGAGGGGATGACCCCCTCGGACTTGTAGCCGATGTCGAGCAGGACCTCGTCGCGGTCGACCTTCACCACGTAGCCGTCGACGATGTCTCCCTCCTCGAAGGCCTTCAGCGACTCCTCGTAGGCAGCCGCGAGGTCTTCGGCGGAGCCAACGTCGTTCTGGGTGACCTGGGTGGTCACGCCGGCCAGGTCCTGCTCCGGCTGGCTGGTGGGCTGGTCGGTGGATTCGGTCAACTGCTCGTCTCCTAGACTGTCGGACAGAGAGCCCCCGCTGAGGACGATTCCTTGGTGGCAGGCGACGCGACATGCGTCAGAACACACTGGCAGAAAGGCCCACAGTGGTTCGGCAGATGGTAGCCGTCGGCGCTCTGCCACGTCAACGGTTCAGGCACGTGGTGACCTGCGAATTCGCCAACTCCGAGAAAGGTGGCCGCCGATGACGGAGCCGCTCTACCAGCGAGATGCCTACTTGGCCGAATTCGACGCCCTGGTCAGGGCGGTCGAGCCGGACGGCGTGGAGCTCGACCGGAGCGCCTTCTTCCCCGGCGGCGGCGGCCAGCCGGCCGACACTGGCACCCTGCTGGCCGGCGACGCCGAGCTGACCGTGACCGGCAGCCAGCGCCGCGACGGCCGGGTGGTGCTGCTGCTGGAGGGCGGGCCGCCGCCGGCCGCCGGCAGCAGGGTGCGGGGCCGCGTCGACTGGGAGCGCCGCTACGCGCTGATGCGCACCCACACCGCCCTGCACACGCTGGCCGGGGTGATCGGCCGCGACCACGGCGCCCTGGTCACCGGCGGCAACATGGAGCCGCTCAAGGCCCGCATGGACTTCGAGCTGCCGAGCATGAGCGCGGAGGTCGCCGAGGCGGTGGCGGCCGCACTGCGGGCCGAGGTCGCCGCCGACCGCCCGGTGCGCGTGTCGTTCCTGACCCCGCAGGAGTTCGCCGGCAGGCCCGAGCTGATCCGCACCAAGACCAACCTGCTGCCGCCCGGGCTGGAGGTGGTCCGCGTGGTCGACATCGAGGGGCTGGACCGGCAGGCCGACGGCGGCACCCACGTGGCCGGCACCGGCGAGATCGGCGCCGTGCACGTGGTCGGCCACGAGTCCAAGGGCAAGGGCAACAAGCGCCTGCGGATCGCGCTGGACCCCGCCCCCACCCCGGCGCCCGATGGCCGGCACCGGTCCTGAGGGAACGCCCGGCTGGCCGGGCTGGGCGGCGCGGCTGCTGGCGGTCGCCCAGGCGGGGGCGGCGTTCACCGAGGGGCCGTTCGACCGGGAGCGCTACCTGACCGTCCGGGCGATCGCCCTGGAGATCGTCGCCGCCCACCTGGAGCTGCCCGGCGAGGCCGAGCGGCGGCGGCTGGAGGAGCTGTTCGCCCCCGACGACGGCTACCCGACCCCCAAGGTCGACGTGCGGGCGCTGGTGCGCCGGGAGGAGCAGGTGCTGCTGGTCCGGGAGCGCGCCGACGGCCGCTGGTCGCTGCCGGGCGGCTGGGCCGACGTGGGCTGGTCGCCGGCGGCGATGGTGGCCCGCGAGGTCGCCGAGGAGTCCGGCTACCTGGTCCGCGCCCGCCGCCTGCTCGCCCTGTGGGACCGCTCCAGGCACAACCCCGAGCCCTTCCCGTACTCGGTGTACAAGCTGGCGGTCGCCTGCGACCTGCTCGGCGGTGCCCCCGCCGCCAGCACCGAGACCTCCGCGGTCGGCTGGTTCCCACCCGCCGGCCTGCCGCCGCTGTCCACCACCCGGATCACCGCCGCCCAGATCGCCCGCCTGGTCGAGCTGGACGACCACCCGGAGCTGCCGCCCGACCTGGACTAGCGGCGGGCGCCGGTCCCGCCGGGCGGCGTCAGTGCTGGGCTTCGGCCCAGGAGCGGCCGCTGGCCATCGACACCACCAGCGGCACCTTCAGCCGGTAGACGCCCTGCATCTCGCGGCGGACCAGCTCGGCCAGGCGCTCGCCCTCGCCGGGCGCGACCTCGAACACCAGCTCGTCGTGGACC
>DASQWY010000281.1:0-9550 GCA_035640005.1 Actinomycetes bacterium | reverse complement strand
GGCTAGCGCGGGCTGTCGCCGGCGCAGGTGGCGCTGGCGTGGCTGCTGGGCCGGCCGGGGGTGGCGGCCCCGATCGTGGGGGCCACCAGGCCCAGCCACCTGCAGGACGCGGTCGCCGCGGTGCAGGTGCGCCTGGGCGAGGAGGAGGTCGCCCGGCTGGAGGCCCCCTACCGGCCCCACCCGGTCCTCGGCCACTCCTGAGCGGGCGCCGGGCCGCGTCAGGCCTTCCGCCTGGTGCCGACCACCACGGTCACCTTGGTCCCCGCCGGCACGGCCTGGCCGGCCGCCGGGTCCTGGGCGAGCACCCGCTGCACCTGCCCGGCATCCTGAACCTGGCGCAGCTGCACCTCGATGCCCAGCCCCGCCTCGGCGAGCACCCCGGCCGCCTGCGCCCGGCGCAGGCCGGTCACGTCGGGGACGACCCGCCGCGACCCGGCCGCCGGCCCGCTGGTGGTGGCGGTCGGCCGCGGGGCGGGAGCGGTCGTCGCCAGTGGCGGGGCGGGCGCGGTGGTGGCCGTGCCGACGCTGCTGCCGGGCTGGCTGCTCGCCGGCGGCAGGATCGCGTTGGAGGGTGGCGCCGCCGTCCGCGCCGCGGGCGGCCCGCTCGGCCCGCGGTGCGGCAACGCGGCCGCCGCGGCGACCGCGCCGACGGCCAGCAGGCACGCCCCGACCAGCCCGGCCAGCCGGGCCGGGCGGCGGCGGCGGCGCCGGCTCGCCGCCGCGGCGGCCGCGGCCGGCCGGGGGTCTGGCCGCCCGGTGGCCGGGCTCGGCACCAGGGCGCCGGGCTGCGAGGCGGCCGCCTGGGCGAGGAACCGGTCGAGGTCGCGGCCCAGCTCCTCGGCCGACCGGTAGCCACCCTCCGGGTCGCCGGTCGCCCTGGCCACGACGGCGGCCAGCTCCGCAGGCACCGCCGGGTCGGCCGGGTCGGCCGGCGCCGGGCCGCGACCGGCCGACTCCCGGCCGGCGAGCATGGCGGCCAGGCAGCCGCCGACCGCCCGCAGGTCGGCCGCTGGGGAGTCGTCCAGGCGCCGGGCCGCCAGGGTGAGGCGGAAGTCGGTGATCTTGACGCGGCCATCGATGGAGAGCAGGACGTTGGCGGGGCCGAGGTGGCCGTGGGTGATGCCGCGGGCGTGGGCGGCGGCCAGGGCGGCGCACATCCGCGAGGCGACCCTGGCGGCGCCGATGGGTGGCAGCGGACCCCGGGTGGCGAGCATCTCGCGCAGGCTCGACCCGTCGACCAGCTCCATCACCACGAACACGACCCCGCCGTCCCGCTCCACCCCGTGCAGCGCGGCGACGTTGGGGTGGACCAGGACGGAGGCGGTCCGCGCCGCCTGCTCCAGCCTGGTCACGAACGACCGGTCGGCGGCAAGCTGCCCGGCCACGACCTTGACGGCGACCCGGCGGCTCTCCTGCCGGTCCCACGCCTCGAACACCCTGGTCGTGCGGCCCCCGCCGAGGGGCCGCACGACCTGGTAGCGACCGCCGAGCAGGCTCTGGCTCGGCTCAGGAGCTCGCACGTTAGCCGGGCGGGTCGATGCGGGCGTCGTCACGCCGGCCGCCACCGGCGTGACGACGACCGTGCCTCACCGTGGCCTACCCGTGCCCGTGCCCCGTGGTGGGCGGGCCGGTGCTCGGCGGTGTCGCCGGGTCGTGGCTGGTCGGCGGCGCGCTTGGCCGCCCGCTGCCCGCCGAGCTACCCGCCGGCGCCACCGTCTGGCACCAGGCGGCGATGTTGTCGGCGCCGCCGGCCGCGGCGGCCAGCGCCTTGAACGCGGCCGAGTCCTCCCGCAGCCCGTCGCCGCCGCCCTGCGCGGACCGCCAGGCGCGGCACAGCCCCTCCTTGGCCTTGGCCGTGTCCGGCCCGGCCGCGGCAGCCTGGTGGCCGGCGGCCTCGCTGCCCACGGTGGCCTGGCACCAGGCGGCGACCTGGTCGGCGCCGCCGGCGGCGGCCGCCAGCGCCCGGAACGCGGTGGAGTCCTCGCGCTTGCCGTGGGTCGCGCCCTGGCCCGACTCCCAGGCGCGGCACAGGCCCTTGGCGGCCTGGCCCAGGGCGGCGCGGTCGCGCGCGGTGGCGGCCGCGTCGCCGTGGCCCTGCGCGGCCGAGCCGGCACGGGTGGTGGGAGTCGCCTGGTGGCCGGCGTGGCCGGCCAGGGTGGACCGCAGGCTGGTGGCCGCGGCGGCGACCCCGCCGACCGACAGCAGCGCCGCGATCACGGTCGCGGCCAGCTTCACTCGCAACTTGCCGGGCATGTTCGCCCTCCGGGGGATGGGGGTGGGGGGACGGGAGCGCGCCGCGGCCGTGAACCGCGCCACGATCTCCGCCTCCCCGGCCAGTTCCTCCGGTTCGGCTGGGGCGTTGGCGGCGGCCAGAACCCTGGCCAGGGCGGCGTAGCCGGACGGGGCGTCGGCGGCGTCCAGCCGCCCGGCCAGCAGCCGCTCGGCGGTGTCGTCGAGGTCCACCTGGGAGGGTGTGGACCTCAGCAGGGCAAGGAATCGGCGCATCTCAGGGGGAAGAGCGCGCGGGGCGCTCATCGCGTTACGCTCCGCGGCAGGTCGCCCGCTGCCAGCCGCTGCGCCAGCCGCCGCAGCCCGCGGTGGGCCAGCACCCGGACCGTGCCCGGCCGCTTGCCGATGATCCTGGCCACGTCGGCCACGTCCAGGCCGGCCACCACCCGCAGCATGATCACCTCGGCCTGGTCGGGCGGCAGGGTCGCGATCAGCGACATCGCCCACCTGGTGGAGACGGCCTCCAGCGCGGCGCCGGCCGGGTCGTCGGTCGCCGGCCGGTCGGTGAACAGCTCGACCGGCAGCGGCTCGACCCGCCGGCGCGCCGCCTGCCGCTGCCAGTCGACCGATCGGTGCCGGGCGGCGGTGAACACCCAGCCCCGGAACTCCCGCTCGTTGCCACGGAACTGGCGCAGCCCGCGGATCACCGACACCCAGGTCTCGGCGGCCAGGTCCTCCACCGCCGCCGGCGCCACCACCCGCAGGTACCGCAGCACGCCCGGCTGCAGGTCCCGCCAGAGCACGGCGAACGACTCCTCGTCCCCCTGCTGGGCGGCGGCCAGGACGGCTGGGAACGACGGCCCGATCATCACGCCCTCGGCACGGTCGTCGGGCCGCCCTGCCCGCCCCGTGCCATCGTCTCGTTGAGCCTGCCGGGCGCGACCTCGCCCGGGCCGTAGGCCCCGTCGGCGTCGGTGTATGCGAGCGTCGCCGGCGGGCGGTCGGCCTGGTGGTAGCGCGGCAGCACCGCCGAGAGCACCGTCATGGCGTGTGCTCACGGCGGCGACCACCGAGTCTGCAGTTCGCGCGGTTGGGTCGAACGGTACGGAGCCTCTCGCTAGGAGGACGGCTGGGTGGTCGTGGTGGGGGACTCGCTGCTGCTGCTCGGGCGGCTGGATGGCATCGAAGTCCAACGTGTAGGTCGCCCACGCGTCAAGCCGGGCCTGGCTACCGCGGCCGCCACCAGCCTGTCTGGTGGTCGTGCCAACACTGGGCATCCTCCCGGGGACCGGTGGCGAAGGGCAGGGGACGCCAGGCCCCTTTGCCCCGCATTCGGGACCAAGAACGCCGCCACGAGCGGCGTTGTTACAGCCCTCCACTGCTTGGCGAGATTGACGCCCGGACCCGACCCGTGCCCGCCCGAGGGTGCCGGCAGCAGCGCGCTGCCGGGCGACCGCGTCCTCGGGCGACCTGTGCCCCCGGCGGACCGAGGGCTGGTCGCGTCCGCCGCCGGGCGCTGGAGGAACCCGCGTCGCCTGGCCGGGGCCTGACGTGGCTCCTCGGGGCCGGGGCGCGAACCCGGCCGGCACGATGGTGGCTCGGCCGCACCCGGGCCACGGCAGATGGGGACTGGTCCTGGCCGGGCTGCCGACCGCCGGCGCTTGGCGACCCGCCCCGCCCTTGCCGCGGGTCGCCCGCCGTGCTCGCGACGGCCGCCGGCCCTCCCGTGTGCTCCGCGCCGCGCGGCCGGTCGTCGGCTGCGCTGGCGGACGGTGCGCGCCGGCGCTGGCCGCCACCGCCGGCGCCCGGCTCGCCGGTGCTCGGGCCCCGCTGACGAACGGGCTCGGCCGGCGTACCGGGTGACCCGAGGCCGACAACGGCCAGGAGCTCCCTGGCCACCACCCGGATCGGTTCGGGGAGGTGGCCGGTGGCAGCCACCGCCGTGCCGGCGGTCATCAGCGCCACCGCGACGGCGGCGACCACCAGCGGGCGACGTCGCCTGGAGGTCCTGGGGGATGGCCGGCTCGTGGCCGGGCGGTGGGCCCGCGCCGCCGCGGCCAACCTGGCGACGGCCGTGGCCTTCCCGGCCAGCTCGTCGGGGCTCGGCTCGGCGACCGCCGCGCCCAGGAGCGCGGCCACCTCCTCCCAGCCGGGCGGCGCCTGGGCGGGGGGGAGCCGTCCCGACAGCAGCCGCTCGGCGGTCCCGCCGTCGATTGCAGGCAGGTCGTCCTCGTCGCCGTCGAGCAGCCACATCAGCTCGGCAAAGGAGGATGGGTCGATGCCCATCGCCTCACCCGACCCCGCCGATGCGGACGCCCCCGGCCAGCCGCGCGGCCAGCCGGCGAAGGCCACGGTGGGCGAGGACTCGCACCGTGCCCTCGCGGATCCCCATGATGGTCGCGACGCGAGCGGTGTCCAGCCCGGCCACCACCCGGAGCATGATGACCTCGGCCTGGTTAGCGGGAAGGGTGGCGATCAGGTCGAACGCGGCCCGCGTGGAGATGCTCTCCAAGGCCGCGCCGGCGGGATCGTCGGGCGCGATCAGGTCGATGGCCCCGGTGACCGGCCGGTCCTCGGCGACCCTGCGCGCGGCTCGCCGCCGCCAGTCGACCACCTGGTTGCGGGCGATGGTGAACACCCAGGCCCGGAACGCGGGCTCGTCGCCGTGGAAACCGCGGATGCCGCGGACGACCCCGAGCCACGTTTCGGAGGCGAGGTCCTCTCCGGCCCCTGGTGCGACGACCATGAGATAGCGGAGAAGGCGCGGCTGGAGGTCCTGCCAGAGCAACCCGAACGCGTCCTCGTCGCCGTTCGCGGCGGCCGCGAGCAGCGCGGCAAATGGGGAGCCGATCACCGTTGCCCGGGACCCCAGGCCGCCATGCACATCCCCCCGGATGGACCGAACCAAGAGCAATCACGCTGCCTGTCCGGTCGCACGACGTCAACCCTCAGAACGCGTACAGCGGGCGACAAACCCCTGGAATTCTCGTCGATGGTGGCGCGGAGCGCTCACGCGATGCACGATCGGATCTCCCGCACCCGGCACCCGAAGGCGTCGACCATGAGCACAACCGCCGAGCTGGCCGCCACCCGGTCCTTCTTCGGCCCGCGAGCGGCCGGCTGGGAGGACCGCTTCCCCGACGATGAGCCCGCCTACCGGCGGATGGTGGCCGAGCTGGCGCCGCCGCCCGGCGGGCGCGCCCTGGACGCCGGCTGCGGCACCGGCAGGGCGCTCCCCCACCTGCGCGCCGCGGTCGGGCCCGCCGGGGTCGCCACCGGGGTCGATGCCACCCCGCAGATGCTGGCCGAGGCCGCCCGCCGGGGTCGCGCCACGGCCGCCTCGCTCCTGCTGGCGGACGTGGCCAGCCTGCCGTTCCGGGCGGCCGCCTTCGACGCGGTGGTCGCCGCCGGGCTGCTCCCCCACCTCGGCGACCCCGTCACCGTGCTGCGGGAGCTGGCCAGGGTCACCGCCGAGGGCGGCCGGCTGGCCGTCTTCCACCCGGTCGGGCGCGCGCCGCTGGCCGCACGGCACGGCCGCACCCCCTCCGACCAGGACGTGACCGCCCCGGCGAGGCTCCGCGGCCTGCTGGCCGCCAGCGGCTGGTCGCTGGCCACGGTCGACGACGGCACCGAACGCTACCTCGCCATCGCCGTCCGGCGCCCCGGCTGACGAACCGGGCGTCCGTCACCGGGGAGGTTCGCCCGGGCCGACCGCGGGGGTGAGCAGGCCGAGCTCGGCGGCGCGGCGGACCGCGTCGGCGCGGGAACGGCAGCCGAGCTTCAGCAGGATGCTGCCGACGTGCATCTCCACCGTGCGCGGGCTGAGGAACAGCTCGCGGGCGATCTCGCGGTTGGTGCGGCCGCTGGCGACCAGCCTGACGACCTCGACCTCGCGGCGGGTCAGACCCCCCGGCGCCGGCGGGGCGGCGGCGCGGCGGCCGCGGCGGCGGTCGGCGCGCTCGCCCAGGGCGGCGAGGTCGGCGGCGAGCCGCTGCAGCAGCGGCCTGGCCCCCAGCCGCCGGGCGGTGCGGTGCGCGGCCACCAGCTGCTCGACGGCCTGCTCGCGCCGGCCGGCGGCCACCAGCGCGGCGGCGGCGCGGCGCTGCGACTCGGCTCGCTCGAACGGCGAGTCCACGCCCTGCAGCAGCGCCAGCGCCCTGGCGAACTGGCCGGCCGCCTGCTCGGCGTCGCCGTCCAGCAGCGCCGTCTCGCCGAGCGCGTGCGACAGGGCGGAGGAGGCCTCCTCCTGGCCGGCGTCGGCCGCGATCCGCGCGAGCGCCGCCGCGCACGACCGCGCGCCGTCGCCGTCCCCCGCCTCGGCGAAGCAGCTGGTCGCCCAGCGCAGCGCCGGGATCACGTAGTGCCGCTCCTCGGTCTGCTCCCAGCGCCGCAGGATCGACCGGCAGCCGGCCACCGCCGCGCCGCCCGCGCCCTCCACCTGGTCCACGACCGCCAGCCCCCAGGCGGACAGCAGCTCCATGGCGAGCAGCTCGATCCGGCGGGCCAGGGTGGCCGACTCCAGCAGCGGCGGCCGGGCGCGCCGGCACTGGCCGCGGAGGCCGAGGACGGTGCCGAGCGTGCCGAGGGCCACGGCGCGGGCGTGGGCGGTCGCGTCGGGCGCGGCGATCACTTGCCGGCACAGCGCGGCTGCGCGGTCCCAGTCGCCCGACTGCCGCAGGACCGCGGTCAGGCAGGCGTGGCAGAGCTGCGCCGCCGAGCCGAGCCCGTTGGCGGCGCAGAAGCCGAAGGCCGCGTCGTAGGTCCGCCTCGCCCCCGGGTAGTCGCCGGTGTGCTCCAGCGAGTCGGCCAGCCGCTGGTAGATCTCGGCCGCCGGCCCGCCGAGGCCGTGCTCCAGCGCCATCGCCAGGCCGGAGCGGACCAGCTCGACCGCTGGCGGGCCCTCGCCCATGCGCGCGCGGACGTTGCCCTCCAGCCCGAGGATGCGCGCCTGCAGGTCGGCCCGCCCCGCCTGGCGCGCCTCCTGCCCGGCGGTGTCCAGCAGGCTCAGGGCCGCCCGGAAGCTGGCGGCCGACCGCAGGTGCGCCGCGGCGGCGAGGCGCTCGGCGGCCGCGTCGGCCGGGCGGCCGGCGGCGGCGAACGCGCCGGCGGCCTGCTCGCGGGTGGCCAGCGCCTCCTGCCACCTGCCCTGCAGCTCGAGCGCTGCCGCCAGCCGGCGGTCCACCTCGGCCAGGCCGGCGGGGTCGCCGCGCGACCGGCGCGCGTCGGCGACCTCGCGCCAGGCGACGGTGGCGCCGCCGAGGTCGCCGGCCAGCTCGGTGCACTGGCCGAGCCGGTCCAGGGCCTGCAGGCGGGCGTCCTCGTCCTGCCCCTCCGGCCACAGCTCCAGCGCCTGGCGGGTGGCGCGCACCGCGTCGCGGTAGGCGTGGACCGCGCCGAACGCCTCCGCCGCCGCCAGCAGCGAGCGCCTGGCCCGCTCCGGCCGCCGCCCCCGCGCCCACTGCTCGGCCACCGCCGCCGGCGGCGCCCCGGCGGCCTCCAGCCGCCGCGCCACCTCCCGGTGCAGGGCCTGGCGCCGGCTCCACGGGATCTCGCCGTAGAAGGCGTCGCGGACCAGGGCGTGCCGGAAGGCCATCCGCCCCGGTTCGGTCTCGGTCACGATCGCGCGGCGGACCAGCTCGTGCGGCAGCTCGCGCAGGCCCGCGACCGCGGTCACCAGGTCGGGGTCGAACGCCTGCCCGGCGACGGCGGCGGCCATGACCGCGGCGCGGGCGTCGTCGGGCAGCCCGGCCGCCCGCAGCAGGACGGCGTCGCGGACGTTCTCGGGCAGCGGCAGGTCCTCGCCCTCCGGCAGCTCCAGTCCGGACGGGCCGGCCGTCACGCGGCCGCTGGCGGCCAGCGCCGAGCCCAGCTCCTCCACGAAGAAGGGGACGCCGCCGGTGCGGTCGTAGGCGGCGCGCCGCAGCGACGGCGCGGCCGCCTCCCCCAGCACCCGCTCCAGCAGGTCGGCGGTGGCCGCCGCGTCGAGCGGTTCGACCACGACCTCCCGCAGGCGGCCCGCCCGCCGCAGCTCGCCGCGCAGCCGCCGGATCGGGTGGCCCCTGGGGACCTCGTCGCTGCGGTAGGCGCCGAGCAGCAGCAGCGGCTCCTCCTCCAGCGACGGCGCCAGCGCCGGCAGCAGCTCCAGGGTGGCGTCGTCGGCCCAGTGCAGGTCGTCGAGGAACAGCGCGGCCGGCCCGGCGGCCGCGACCGCCGCCAGGCCCGCGCGGACGGCCTCGAACAGGGTCGCCCGGTCGCCGCCGGCCGCCGGTTCGCCGAGCTCCGGCAGCAGCAGCGCCAGGTGCGGCAGCAGCGGCCCCTCCAGCAGCCGCCCGCCGCCGGCGCGTGACCGCCGGAAGGCCCGCAGCGCCGCCACCACCGGCGCGTACGCCGACGCCCCGGTCTGCGCCCCGACCCCCTCCAGGACCGCCAGGCCGGAGCCGGCCAGCGCCGCCCGCGCCAGCGCGGTCTTGCCGACCCCGGCCTCGCCGGCCAGAAGGAGCAGCGAGCCGCGGCCCGCGCGGGCGTCTGAGGAGCGCGCGTCCAGCTGCGCCCGTTCGCGCTCGCGCCCGATCAGCGGCCCTGGACCGTCCATGCGGGCATGGTACGGGCGCGGCCGGCGGTCAGGGGCGGTACAGCAGGTCGATGTAGCGCTGCAGCAGCTCCCGGACCATCCCGCGGAACGGGATGGTGGCGGCCAGGCCGTAGACGGGCGCGATCCCCTCCCGCTCCGCCGGCCGTGCCAGCACCTCCCCGACCGACGCGCGCAGGTCGGCCAGGAACCGCTCGGCGACCCCGGGCTGGGTGTGGCGCAGCGTCACGCACAGGTGCACCGCCGGCGGCCGGTGCAGGCCGTTGAGGCTCCAGCCCCGCCCGGTCATGCGCTCCAGCACCCGGTAGACGTCGAGGCCGTCGGCGGCGAAGGCGATCACCCACAGCGGGTCGCCGAGCACGCGCAGCCGCGGGATCGCCTCGATGCCCCGCCGGATCAGCCGACCGGTCTCCAGGATGCGGCGGGTGGCCTCCAGGTAGCCGTCCTCGCCGGTGGCGACCATGGCCGCCCAGCAGGCCGCGCTGAGCGCGCCGGGCCGGCTGCCGGCCAGGGTCGGGGACAGGTACAGCCCGCCGGGCCAGTCGCTGGCGGTGAAGTACTGGAACCGGCGCAGCTCGGCGCCCCGGTACAGCACCACCGAGGTGCCCTTGGCCGCGTAGCCGAACTTGTGCGTGTCGCACGACATCGAGGTCACGCCGGGCACGGCGAAGTCGAACGGGGGCACGTCGCGCCCCAGCCGCCGCGCCCACGGCAGCACGAACCCGCCCAGGC
>DASQWY010000280.1:0-9385 GCA_035640005.1 Actinomycetes bacterium | reverse complement strand
GTCGACGGGGTCGACGTGCGCCGCCTGAGCCGCATGCTGGACGAGCAGGAGGTGGCGCCCGGCCGCACGCCCGGCGACCGGCTGGCCGCCGCCCTGCTCGGCCCGACCGTGGCCACCTTCAACGTGGCCGCCTTCCAGGCGCCCCGCTACGAGGGCGCGCTGGAGTACGCGCCGGCGCTGATCGGCGACGTCCGCACCGGCCTGGACCGGCTGCGTACCCTGCGCGAGGAGATGGCCCTGATCGGCCAGAACCTGGACCGCGCCTACACCGCCCTGGACCGGCCGCCGGTGCTGGGCGACGACACCGTGCGCATCCTGCACATCTCCGACGTGCACCTGAACGTCACCAGCCTCGACCTGGCCAGGCAGCTCGCCGAGCAGTTCGACGTGGCGGCGGTGGTCGACACCGGCGACATGGGCACCTGGGGCCTGCCGCCGGAGCGCCGGGTGGCGTCGCTGGTCGGCCGCTTCCGCGTGCCCTACCTGTTCGTGAAGGGCAACCACGACAACGCCGACATGGTCGCGGCGGTGGCCGCCAACCGCAACGCGCGCGTGCTGGACCACCGGGCGGTGGAGGTGGAGGGGATCCGCTTCTACGGGGTCGCCGACCCGACCTTCACCCCCGGCAGGGGCTACCAGGTGGAGAAGTTCGAGCAGCTGAAGGTGGCGCAGAGCGTCGCCGTGGGCGGCGCCCTGGACGCGCTGGCGGCCCGGCCCGACGTGCTGCTGGTCCACGACGGCCGCCTGGCCGCCTACGCCCGCGGGCGCGTCGCCACCGTCCTGGACGGGCACCTGCACCAGTTCGGCACCGAGCTGCTGCACGGCACCCGCACCCTGCAGACCGGCACCGTCGGCGCGGCCGGCCCCGACGGGCTGCGCACCGCCAAGCTGCCGCCCTCCACCGCCGAGGTCATCTACTTCAGCCGGGCGACCAGGCGCCCGGTGGCCGCCGACCGGATCACCGTGCAGTCGATCGGCTCGTCGTTCTCGGTGGAGCGCGTGCTGCTGCCCGAGGGCGAGACCCCGTTCGCGCCCAACCCCCTGCCGGTCCCGCCGCAGGTGGAGGCGACCACCCCTGGCGACGGCGACCAGGTCCAGCCGGCGCAGCCCCGGCTGGTGCCGCGGGCCGGCTGAGCCAGGGGGAGTCTCGGCGCGGTTCCCCGGTTCATTCGGGGGGGAGCTCGCTCCCCCCGAACCCCCCCAAGAGCCCGCCCCGCATCGGGCCTCGGCGGGTGCCCCGATCCTGGGTGGGTGGAGGGAAGTGGAGAGGGGTCGAGTTCGTCTCGGTCGTCCCGCTGACGCGGCGTGCGGTGCATCGTCCCAGCTCAGAGGCTATTCGATCACCAGTTCGGTGGTGTCAATTCCATTGACGGTGGATGCCTGGTGGAGTAAGGTGGCGCGAAATGGAGGGAAGGACCGCACGCCGGGCCGGCATCGGGAGGGGGTGGGCCAGGTGTTCATTGGCGCCTACGACCACTCCCTGGACCCCAAGGGCCGGGTGATCCTGCCGCGCCGTTTCCGCGACGAGCTCGGGCAGGAGATGGTCTTCACCAAGGGCATCGAGCGCTGCCTGTACGTGTTCCCCCTGGCCGAGTTCGAGCGGTTCGCCGCCAAGCTGCAGGGCCTGCCGCTGACCGAGCGCCCCAGCCGCGACTTCGTGCGCGTGTTCGTGGCCGGCGCCAGCCAGGAGACCGCGGACTCCCAGGGCCGGGTGGTCATCCCCCAGGCCCTGCGCGAGTACGCGGGGCTGAGCAAGGACCTGATGGTCGTCGGCCAGCTGTCCCGCATCGAGCTGTGGGACAAGGCCGAGTGGGATCGCTACGTGCCCGCCGCCCAGGCCGCCTACTCCTCTGAGGCCAACGCCGCCCACCTCGCCGAGCTGGGGATCTGATGGTGTTGACCGCCGCGGGCCACCAGCCGGTCATGCTCGAGCGGGCCGTGGAGCTGCTGCGCCCGCGCCCCGGCGGCGTCTACCTGGACGCCACCCTCGGCCTCGGCGGCCACGCCGAGCGGCTGCTGCAGGCGAGCGCGCCCGACGGCCGCGTGGTCGGCCTGGACCGCGACCCGGCCGCCCTGGCCGCCGCGCGCGAGCGGCTCGCCTGGGCGGGGGAGCGGCTGCGGGCGGTCGCCGCCTCCTTCGCCGACCTGGCCGAGGTCGCCACCGGCCTGGGCCTGTCGCGGGTGGACGGGGTCCTGTACGACCTCGGGGTCTCCTCGCTGCAGCTGGACGAGCCGGCCCGCGGCTTCAGCTACCGGGCCGACGCGCCGCTGGACATGCGCATGGACCCGACCGCCGGGATCACCGCCGCCGAGGTGCTGAACACCTACCCGCGCGCCGAGCTGGCCCGCCTGCTGCGCCGCTACGGCGAGGAGCGCTTCGCCGCCCGCATCGCCCGCTTCGTCGACGAGGCACGCCGCCGCGCCCCCATCCAGACCACCGGCCAGCTCGTCGAGCTGGTCAAGGCGGCCGTGCCCGCGGCTGCCCGGCGGACCGGGCCCCACCCGGCCCGCCGGGCCTTCCAGGCGCTGCGCATCGAGGTCAACCGGGAGCTGGACGCGCTGGCCGCGTCGCTGCCGCAGGCGGTCGACCTGCTCGCCCCCGGCGGCCGGGTGGTGGTGCTGGCCTACCACTCGCTCGAGGACCGCATCGTCAAGCGCGCCTTCCTGGCCGCCGCCGGCCGCCAGCCCGCCGACCCCCTCCTACCCCAGCCCCGACCCTCCGGGGCACCCGTGCCGGGTTCCCCGGACCCCTCCAGCCCGACGCCCCTGGTCGCCATCCTCACCCGCCGGCCCGAGACCCCAACCCCCGACGAGGTGGCCGCCAACCCGCGGGCCGAGAGCGCCAAGCTGCGGGCCGCCGAGAAGCTGCCGCCCGGCACCGAGCTCCGAGGGGGGCACCGATGAGCATCGCAGCCCGGTCCAGCGGCGCGCCGCGCGGGGGCGCGGCGCACGCCGACGCGCGCGCCCGCCTGTTCGCCGTCGCCCAGTCCCGGCGGGCGCCGCGGCTCCCGTTCCTGCTGCTGACCGTGGCGGTGGTCGCCGCCGGCGTGCTGGGCCTGGTCGCCCTCAACGTCAGCGTCAACCAGCAGGCGTTCGCCATCGCCCGCCTGCAGCGCGACACCAGGGCCAGCGAGGCCCGCTACACCGGCCTGCAGGCGGAGGTGGACCGCCTCAAGGCGCCCGCCCGCATCGCCAAGGCGGCCGGCGCGGCCGGCATGGTCCCGGCCGGACGGCCCCGGGTGGCCGCCTGGCCGGGCTCCCACCCCCGCGGCAAGGGCTCCCCGGGGGCGGCGACTTCCCCCGCCGCCCCCGGCGGAGCCCGCCCGGTGGACCCGGACACCGGCTGGACCCTCGGCGACAACCCGTTCCCGCTCAAGCGCTACCTCGCCGAGCCGTAGTCGCCCGCCCGGGAGACGGAAACGGATGCCAGCACAGGGGAGGGCAGGCGGCACCCGCCGGCGGCCACCGCCGCCGAGGCGGCCCGCGCGCGGCCGCCCCGCCGCCCGCCGCCGGCGGCGCGCCCGGCGCCGCGACGGCGGCCGGCGCCTGGTCGCCCTGCTCGGCGCCGCCCTGGTCGCGTTCCTGGCGATCGCCGGCCGGCTGCTGGTGCTGCAGGTGCTGGACGCCGGCTCGCTCGACCAGGCGGCGGCCCGGCAGCGGCTGCACACCATCGAGCTGCCGGCGGGCCGCGGCCGCATCTTCGACCGCAACGGCGACGACCTGGCCCTGTCGGTCCCGGCCAGGACCGTCTACGCCCAGCCGCGCCTGGTCCGCGACCGCGCCGCGACCGCCCGCCGGCTGGCGCCGCTGCTCGGCCGCTCCCGCCAGCGGCTGGCCGAGCTGCTGGCCTCCAGGACCCCGTGGGTCTACCTGGCCCGCAAGCTGCCGGCCGCCCGCGGCGACGCGGTCGCGCACCTGCGGCTCCCCGGCATCGGCGTGCTCGGCGACACCGCCCGCCGCTACCCGTCCGGCCGGGTCGCCGGCCAGGTGCTCGGCTTCGTCGGCGACGACGGCGCCGGCCTCGCCGGGGTCGAGCAGCAGTACGACGTGCTGCTGCGCGGCCACCCCGGCCAGCTGCTGCTGGAGGAGGACCCGCACGGCCGGCCCATCCCCCAGGGGCAGCGCTCCCTGGAGCCGGCCGAGCCCGGCTCGGACGTGGTGCTCACCATCGACCAGGACCTCCAGTACGTCGCCGAGGGGGCGCTGGCCCGGGCCGTCAAGCAGTTCCACGCCAAGGGCGGGTCGGTGGTGGCGATGGCCCCCGCCACCGGCGAGGTGCTGGCGATGGCCAACACGCCCGGCTTCGACCCCAACCACTTCGCCGGCTCCAAGCCGGAGGCGCGCAAGAACCGGGCGGTCACCGACGTGTACGAGCCGGGCTCCACCAACAAGACGATCACCGCGGCGGCCGCCCTGCAGGCCGGCACGGTCACCCCCGAGACCGAGGTCACCGTGCCCGGCGCCCTGGACCTGTGCCCGGGGGTGAAGACCTTCCACGACTCCCACCCGCACGGCACCGAGACGCTCAGCTTCGCCGACGTGGTCGCCCAGTCCTCCAACATCGGCACCATCCAGGTCGCCCGCCAGCTCGGCGCCGAGCGGCTGGCCCGGGCCGAGCTGGACTTCGGCTACGGCCGCCGCACCGGCATCGACCTGCCGGGGGAGTCGCCGGGGATCCTCACCCCGCTGCGCGACTGGCGCTGCACCGACCTGGGCGTCAACGCCATCGGCCAGGGCGTGGCCGTGACCGTGGTGCAGATGGCCTCGGTGTACGCCACCGTCGCCAACCGCGGCGTGCTGCAGCCGCCGACCCTGCTGCGGGGCACGGTCGACGCCCGCGGCCGCTTCCGCCCCGCGCAGCGCCCGCCCGGCCGGCGGGTGCTGTCGGAGAAGACCGCCAGGACCCTCGGCGGCATCCTGCAGGGGGTCGTGCGCCAGGGCGGCACCGGCACCCTCGCCGCCCTGGACGACTGGAGCGTCGCCGGCAAGACCGGCACCGCCCGCAAGCCGAACCCCAACGCCCGCGGCTACCTGCCCGGCGCCTACGTGGCCAGCTTCATCGGCTTCGCCCCCGCCACGCGGCCCGCGGTGGTGGTCGCGGTCGTGCTCGACCAGCCCACGCCGATCTTCGGCGGGGTGGTGGCCGCGCCGGTGTTCAAGGAGGTCGCCGGCGACGCCCTGCGGCGCCTCGGCGTGCTGCCCGACAAGCCGGCGCCGCCCGGCCCGCAGCGGTGACGCCGCCGGGGGCCAGCAGCCACCACGGCGGCCGGGCCGTGGATGCTAGGCTTTCGCGGGCCCAGGGCATCTCCGGAGCCACCGGGGCCTCCGCCAGCGGGCGCCGGCGCCCCCGCGTCGCCAGGCCGCCCGACCCGACCACGCGGGCCTGGAAGTTCATGTCGCTGACGCCCCGGCGCGTCCCGCTCCGCCCGCTCGCCGACGCCGTCCACGGCGAGGTCCACGGCGACCCCGGGACGGTGGTCGCCGACGTCGTGCTCGACACCCGCGCGGTCACCCCCGGCGCGCTGTTCTGCTGCGTGCCCGGCAGCCGCACCGACGGCCACGACCTGGCCGGCCAGGCGCTGGCGGCCGGCGCCGCCGCGCTGTGCGTGCAGCGGCCGCTGCCGCTGGCGGCGCCACAACTGCTGGTCGGCTCGGTGCGGCGGGCGCTGGCGCCGCTGGCCGCCGCCTTCTGGGACCACCCCTCCAGCCGGCTGGCCCTGGTCGGGGTGACCGGCACCAACGGCAAGACCACCACCACCTACATGCTGGAGGCGATCTACCGGGCCGCCGGCCTGGTGCCCGGCGTGCTCGGTACCGTCGAGGTCCGCATCGGCGACCGGCGCCGGCCGGTGGCGCACACCACCCCGGAAGCGCCCGACCTGCAGCGGCTGCTGGCCGAGATGGCCGACGGCGGCGTGCAGGCGGCCGCCATGGAGGTCTCCAGCCACGGGCTCGCCCTCCACCGGGTCGACGGGACCCGCTTCCGCGCCGCCATATTCACCAACCTCACCCAGGACCACCTGGACTTCCACGCCGACCTCGACGACTACTTCCAGGCCAAGCGGCGGCTGTTCACCGCCCCGTTCACCCCGCTGGGGGTCGTCAACACCGACGACGCCCACGGCCGGCTGCTGGCCGGGCAGGCCGAGGTCCCGGTGGTCACCACCGGCACCACTGCCGGTGCCGACTGGCGCGCCAGCCGGCCGCGCGCCTCCCCGGACGGCACCAGCTTCCGGCTGGACGCCCCCGCCGGCTCGCGCGCCGTGCGGCTGCGGCTGGCCGGCCACTTCAACGTCGCCAACGCGCTGGGGGCGCTGGCCGCCGCCGGCGCGCTCGGCATCGACCTGGACACCGCCGTCGCCGGCCTGCAGGAGCTTGCGGGCGTGCCCGGCCGGCTGGAGCTGGTCGAGGCCGGGCAGCCGTTCACCGTGCTGGTCGACTACTCCCACACCCCCGACTCCCTCGACAACGCCCTGCGCGCCACCAGGGCGCTCAGCGGCGGGCGGGTGATCGTGGTGTTCGGCTGCGGCGGCGACCGCGACCGAGCCAAGCGGCCGATCATGGGGGAGATCGCCGGCCGGCTCGCCGACGTGGCGATCGTCACCTCCGACAACCCGCGCTCGGAGCCGCCGGAGGCGATCGTCGCCGAGGTCGCCGCCGGGGTGCGGCGCAGCGCCCGCCCGGGCGCCTGGCAGGTCGAGGTCGACCGGCGCGCCGCCATCCGCGCCGCCGTGGCCATGGCCGCGCCCGGCGACGCCGTGCTGGTCGCCGGCAAGGGACACGAGCAGGGCCAGGAGTTCGCCGGCGGGGTCAAGGTCCCCTTCGACGACCGCCTGGTGACCGCCGAGGAGCTGCGCGCCCTGACGGGCGACGGCGCCCGGCGGGACGACCCGGGAGCCGCGTAGCCGTGGTCGGCATCCTGATCGCGGCCGCCGCGGCCCTGGCCGCCGGGCTGGTCGGCACGCCCCTGGCGATCCGCACCTTCCGCCGCCGCGACCTCGGCCAGCTCATCCAGGTCGACCTGCCCGACTCCCACCAGACCAAGCGCGGCACCCCCACCATGGGCGGGACCGTGATCATCCTCGGCACGGTCGCCGGCTACCTGGTCGTCCACCTGGTCAGCCGCGGCCGGGTCCACTTCACCGCCGGCGGGGTGCTGGTGGTGGCGACCATGGTGCTGCTCGGCGTGGTCGGCTTCGTCGACGACTTCCTGAAGATCCGCAACCAGCGCTCCCTGGGCCTGTCGGTCACCGCCAAGTTCACCGGCCAGGCGCTGTGCGCGGTGTTCCTCGGCGTCGGCGCCTGGTACTGGGCGGGCGCCTTCCACGGCATCTCCTTCATCCGCCCGCTGGACGGCACCCAGCTGCCCCTGATCCTGTTCCTGGTGCTGGTGTTCCTGGTGGTGGCGGCCACCTCCAACAGCGTCAACCTGACCGACGGCATGGACGGGCTCGCCTCCGGCTCCACCGTGCTGGTGGTCAGCGCCTACGTGGTGATCGCCTTCTGGCAATTCCGCCACCTGTGCTCCTCGCCGCCGGTCAACGCCGCCGGCTGCTACCACTTCCCGACCGGCGAGTCGCCCCAGGACCTGGCGATCGTCGCCGCCGCGGTGATGGGCTCCACCGCCGGGTTCCTGTGGTGGAACGCGCCGCCGGCGCGCATCTTCATGGGCGACACCGGCTCGCTCGCCCTCGGCGGCACCCTCGCCGCCCTCGCCCTGTTCACCAACACCCAGCTGCTGCTGGCCGTCCTCGGCGGCCTGTACGTGGTCGAGGCGCTGTCGGTGATCCTGCAGGTCGCCTCGTTCCGCCTGCTGCACCGACGGGTGTTCAAGATGGCCCCGATCCACCTGCACTTCGAGCTGTCCGCCTGGCCGGAGTTCACCGTGATCGTCCGCTTCTGGATCCTGGCCGGGCTGGCGGTGGCCTTCGGGCTCGGCCTGTTCTACGCCGAGTTCCTCGCCCAGGGAGGCACCAGTGGCTGAGCACGGCCCGGCCGAGGCGTGGCCGGCGCGCTGCCAGCCTGGCTGGTTCGCCGGCCTGCCCGTGCTGGTCGCCGGCCTCGGCAAGTCGGGCAGGTCCGCCGCCCGCCAGCTGGCCCTGGCCGGCGCCGACGTGGTCGCCTGCGACGACGCCGCCGAGCTGGAGGTCGACGAGCTGGCCGCCGTCGGCGTCAAGACCCAGCTCGGCGGCGCCGCCCCCGAGCTGCTGGAGGGCCGCCGCCTGCTGCTGGTCGCCCCCGGCCTGCCCGAGCGGCACCCGCTGATCCGCGCCGCCGTGGAGGCCGGGCTGCCGGTCTGGAGCGAGGTCGAGCTGGCCGCCAGGCTGGCGGCCATGCCGCTGGTCGGGGTGACCGGCACCAACGGCAAGACCACCACCACCGAGCTGGCCGCCGCCATGCTCGCCGCCGCCGGGCTACGCACCGTCGCCGCCGGCAACGTCGGCCTGCCGCTGATCGACGCCGTCCTGGCCGCCGACCGGCCGGACGCGGTGGTCGCCGAGCTGTCCAGCTTCCAGCTGCGCTTCACCCACACCCTGCACCTGCAGGCGGGGGCGTGGCTGAACTTCGCCCCCGACCACCTCGACTGGCACCCGAGCCTGGCCGACTACGCGGCCGCCAAGGCCAGGGTGTGGGCCAACCAGACGCGGCGGGACTGGTCGGTGTACGCGGCCGACGACCTGGTGGTGGCCAGCCACGCCGACCGCGCCCCGGGCACGCCGGTGCCGTTCGCGGTCGGCCGCGCCGCCCCCGGCGGCCTGGGCGTGGAGGCCGGGGTCGCCCTCTCCCGCGTGGAAGGGCACGAGGGCGGCCTGTGGCGGGCGGCGGCGCTGCGCCTGCCCGGCCGCCACAACCTGGCCAACGCGCTGGCCGCCTCCGCCCTCGCCCTAGCGCTCGGCGCCCACCCGGCCGCCATGGCCAGGGCGGTGGCCGCGTTCCGGGCCGGCCCGCACCGGCTGGCCACCGTCGGCGAGGTCCGCGGCGTCACCTTCGTCGACGACTCCAAGGCCACCAACCCGCACGCCGCCGCCCGCGCGCTGGCGGCCTTCCCCCGGGTCGTGTGGGTGGCCGGCGGCCGCAACAAGGGACTGGCCTTCGACGAGCTGGTCGCCGGCGCGCTCGGCCGCCTGCTCGGCGCGGTGCTGGTCGGCGAGGCCGCCGACGAACTGGCCGCCGCCCTCGACCAGGCCGGCTTCCGCGGCCCGGTGGTGCGGGCCGCCTCCATCGGCGAGGCGGTCACGGTCGGCTTCGGCCTGGCCGAGCCGGGCGACACGGTGCTGCTCGCGCCGGCCTGCGCCAGCCACGACATGTTCGCCGGCTACGCCGAGCGGGGCGAGGCGTTCACCGCCGCGGTGGGGCGGCTGGCGGCCAGGCAGGCCGAGGGAGG
>DASQWY010000279.1:0-12092 GCA_035640005.1 Actinomycetes bacterium | reverse complement strand
AGATGGGCGACTCCCACGTCGGTCTCCAGGCCCGCCTGATGAGCCAGGCCCTCCGCAAGCTCTCCGGCAACATCTCCAGGTCCAAGACCACCGCCGTCTTCATCAACCAGCTCCGCGAGAAGATCGGCGTGTTGTTCGGCTCACCCGAGACCACCCCAGGTGGGCGGGCGCTCAAGTTCTACGCCTCGGTGCGCCTGGACGTCCGCCGGATCGAAGCGCTCAAGGACGGCCCCGAGGTGGTCGGCAGCCGCACCCGGGTGAAGGTCGTCAAGAACAAGGTCAGCCCGCCCTTCAAGCAGGCCGAGTTCGACATCCTGTATGGCCAGGGGATCTCCAAGGAGGGGAGCCTGCTGGACGTCGGGGTGGACGTCGGGCTGGTCAGGAAGTCGGGCGCCTGGTTCACCTACGACGGCGACCAGCTCGGGCAGGGGCGGGAGAACGCCCGCAACTTCCTCCGCGACAACCCGGAGCTGGCGGGGGAGATCGAGGAGAAGATCAAGGCGCAGCTCGGGGTGGGGATCCCGGCCGACGGGCAGGTCGCCGACCCGGTCCCCGACCAGCCGGCCGACAAGCCGTAGCGTGCCGGTCGGGCGGCGGGCGACGGTCCGGTCGAGGCGGGTGCAGCCGGCCGGCGACCCACGACTCGACCCCGAGCGGGCCGGGTCGGTGGACGCGGCGCACGCCGCGGCGCTGCGGCTGCTGACCGCCCGCGCCAGGACCCGGGCAGAGCTGGGCCGGCGGCTGACCGACCACGGCTTCGAGGCGGCGGTGGTCGAGGCGGTGCTGGAGCGGCTGGCCCGGGTCGGGCTGGTCGACGACGCGGCCCTGGCCGCCACCGTGGCCGAGCGCCGGGCCGAGGAGGGGCTGGACGCCTCGGCGATCGCGCTGGAGTTACGCGACCGAGGGGTCGACCCGGCCGTCGCCGGAGGGGCGGCCGAGGTGGCGGTCCCCGCCGGGTCGCGGGTCGATCGCTGCCGGCGGGTCGCTGAGGCCCGGCTGGCCCAGCTCGCCGGCCTCGCCCCCGAGGTCCAGCTCCGGCGGCTCGCCGCCTACCTGGCCCGCCGCGGCTACCCGGCCGAGGTCGCCGAGCCGGTCGCCAGGGACCTGGTCGGGTTCGACGACCCCGGTTAGGGCGCGCCCCGGGGTCGGTCCGTGACGACGACCGCGCCGGCGATGAGTGCCCGGATGCCTCTCGGGGCAGGCCGCGGGTCGAGGGCGACCCGGCGGCAATGGCCGCGCGGCGAAGCTCGTCAGGCTTGACCGGGACGAACGCTAGGACCGGCTGTTACGGCTTGATACCCCTTCTGACCTGCTCTTCCTTGACCGGGCAGGTGGGCCGGGCCTACTCTGAAACTGCCCGGCAACGCCGAGCCCAACCCATGATTACGTCACCTTGGTGCATCGACCGCTCACAGAGACCTCCTGCCTGGGAGGAGGAGTCAGCGTCTTCACCTCCCGTTCGAACGGGTCTTCGGGCCTGACCTTCGGACCGTAATCGCAAGGGTCTCAGCAGCGCCGGGCAACCGCTCGGCGCTGCAGCCGTTTCAGGGGCGACGGCCTCGGCCGCCAAGCGGCCTACGCCGGCCGGGCACCCCCCGGCCGGATGGAACATAAAGGAGGCCACTGTGGAGGCCGGCATCGCCATCATCGGCATCGTGGTCGGGGTCGTCCTCGGCGTCGCCGTCGGTGCTACCTACCAGCGTAAACAGCAGACGACCATGCTCGGGTCCGCCCACGAGCAGGCGAAGGCGCTGCTTGAGGACGCCACCCGGCGGGCTGAGACCACCAAGCGGGAGGCGGCGGTCGAGGCGCGCGACGAGGCGCTACGGCTGCGCCAGAGCGCCGAGTCCGAGGTGACGAAACTCCGAGCTCAGGTCGAGGCTGAGGGTCAGGCCCGGCTGGTGGAGCTGCAGCGGCGCGAGGAGCGCCTGGTCGCCCGCGAGGAGAGCCACGAGGCGAAGGCGGCCCTGCTCGACCGGCGCGAGGCGAGCCTGCACGACCGCGAGGAGAGCGTCCAGACCGCTCGCCACCAGCTCGAGACCGCCGCCGACGAGCACCGCCGGCGCCTGGAGCAGGTCGCGGCCATGACCGCGGGCGAAGCCAAGGCGCTGCTGGTCAAGCAGGTCGAGGAGGACGCCAAGCGCGACGCCATGGGCCTGGTCCGCGACTTGGAGCAGCAGGCCCGCGAGGAGGCCGACCGCCGCGCCCGCAAGATCGTCACCCTGGCCATCCAGCGGGTCGCCTCCGAGCAGACCTCGGAGTCGACCGTCTCGGTGCTGCCGCTGCCCTCCGACGACATGAAGGGCCGGATCATCGGCCGCGAGGGCCGCAACATCCGCGCCTTCGAGGCGGTGACCGGCGTCAACCTGATCATCGACGACACCCCAGAGGCGGTCCTGCTGTCCTGCTTCGACCCGGTTCGCCGCGAGATCGGCCGGCTCACGCTCGAGAAGCTCGTCTCCGACGGCCGCATCCACCCGGCCCGCATCGAGGAGACCCACGACCGGGCCAAGGTCGAGGTCGAGAGTGAGGTCCGCCGGGCCGGCGAGGACGCCTGCATCGAGGTGGGCATCAGCGACCTGCACCCCGAGCTGGTGCGCGTGCTCGGCCGGCTCAAGTACCGCACCTCGTACGGGCAGAACGTGCTGCGGCACCTGGTCGAGACCGCCCACCTCGCCGGCATCATGGCCTCCGAGCTGGGCATGGACGTGCAGCTCGCCAAGCGTTGCGGCTTCCTGCACGACATCGGCAAGGCGCTCACCCACGAGGTCGAGGGCTCCCACGCGATCATCGGCGCGGAGCTGGCCCGCCGGCTCAAGGAGCGGCCGGAGGTCGTCCACGCCATCGAGGCCCACCACGGCGAGGTCGAGCAGCGCACCATCGAGGCCGTCCTGACGCAGGCGGCCGACGCCATCTCCGGCGGCCGGCCGGGCGCCCGCAGGGAGACCCTGGAGTCCTACGTGAAGCGGCTGGAGCGGCTCGAGGAGATCGCCGGCAGCTACCCGGGAGTCGACAAGGTCTTCGCCATGCAGGCCGGCCGCGAGGTCCGGATCATGGTCAAGCCGGAGGACGTGGACGACGTGGCCGCCCAGGTCCTGGCCAGGGACATGGCCAAGCGGGTCGAGCAGGAGCTGCAGTATCCCGGGCAGATCAAGATCACGGTGGTCCGCGAGGTCCGCAGCGTCGAGTACGCCAAGTGAGCTCCACGCCCGGCGGCCAGCGGTACCATCGCGCGCGATGAGCGAGCGCTACCTGATCCGCACCTTCGGGTGCCAGATGAACGAGCACGACTCGGAGCGGATCGCCGGGCTGCTCGAGGCCGAGGGGCTGGCACCGGCCGACGGGCTCCACGACGCCGACCTGGTCGTGCTGAACACCTGCGCCGTGCGCGAGAACGCCGACAACAAGCTGTACGGCACCCTCGGCCACCTGGCCACCACCAAGGCCAGGCGGCCGCTCACCATCGCCGTCGGCGGCTGCCTGGCGCAGAAGGACCGGGGCAGGGTGCTGGAGCGGGCCCCGTGGGTGGACGTGGTGTTCGGCACCCACAACCTGGCGAGCTTGCCGGTGCTGCTGCGCCGGGCGCGCGAGGCCGGCGCCGCCCAGGCCGAGTTCCTGGACGAGATGGAGCGGTTCCCCTCGGCCCTGCCCGCCCGCCGGGCCAGCGACTGGGCCGCCTGGGTGGCGATCAGCGTCGGCTGCAACAACACCTGCACCTTCTGCATCGTCCCCAAGCTGCGCGGCAAGGAGCGCAGCCGTCGGGTCGGGGACGTGGTGGCGGAGGTGCAGGCGCTCGCCGACGCCGGCGTGGTCGAGGTGACCCTGCTCGGCCAGAACGTCAACTCCTACGGCACCGACCTGCCCGCCCACCGCCAGCTGTTCGGCGACCTGCTGCGCGCCCTGGACGGGGTCGAGGGGCTGCAGCGGCTGCGCTTCACCAGCCCCAACCCCAAGGACTTCCGCGAGGACGTCGTGGAGGCGATGGCCGCCTGCCGGCCGCTGTGCGAGCACGTCCACTTCCCGCTCCAATCCGGCTCCGACCGGGTCCTGCGGCTGATGCGGCGCGGCTACCGGCGGCGGCGCTACCTGGAGATCCTGGGCAGGCTGCGGGCCGCGATCCCTGGGGTCGCCTTCTCCACCGACATCATCGTCGGGTTCCCGGGCGAGACCGAGGCCGACTTCGCCGACACCCTCGCCCTGGTGGAGGAGGCCCGCTTCGACGCCGCCTTCACCTTCCAGTACTCGCCGCGGCCGGGCACCGAGGCGGCCGCCATGCCCGACCAGGTGCCGGCCGAGGTGGTCGGGGAGCGGTTCCGGCGGCTGGTCGAGCTGCAGGAACGGATCAGCCTGGAGGCCAACCAGGCCCTGGTCGGCACCGAGGTCGAGCTGCTGGTCGAGGCGGCCAGCTCCAAGACCGACCCGACCCGCATGTCGGGCCGGACCCGCTCCAACAAGCTCTGCCACTTCCCGGCCCCCGGCGGAGGTGCCCGAGCCGGGACCGGGGATGGCGGCCGGGGCCGGGGCGGGGACGCCCGAGCCGTGCGGCCTGGGGACCTGGTGACCGTCCGGGTCGAGCGGGCCGCTCCGCACCACCTGCTCGGCGGCCCCGTGCTCGCCCACCGGCCGCGCAGGGAGCCGGCGGCCGCCTGCGGGGAGGGGCCGGCGCCCCGCCCGCTGCCGGCCGGCGCCGTGCCGCTCCCGCTGATCGGCTGAGGATCCCGGATGCCGCTGGTCGCGGCCGCGGTCCTGCCGCACCCGCCGCTGCTGGTCCCCGAGCTGGCCGGCGCGGCCGCCGCCGAGCTCGACCCGCTCCGGGCCGCCTGCGCCGAGGCGCTCGCCGAGGTGCTGGCCGCCGCCTCCACCACGGTCCTGGTCGGGGACGGGCCGCTGTGGGGGCGCCCGGCCCTCGGCGCGGTCGGCTCCTTCCGGTCCTATGGCGTCGACGTCGAGGCCCGCATGCCGGGCGGGGCCCGGCTGGGGAGCAGGTCTGGCGACCAGGCCGGCGCGCCGGAGCGGGCCGCCGCGCCGGTGACCGTCGGCGAACGGGACGGCCTGCCGGAGCCGGCGGTGCTCGACCGGCTGCCGCTGTCGCTGGCGGTGGGAGCCTGGCTGCTGGCCGAGCTCGGGGAGCGGCCCGGCCGGCTGGTCGCCTTCGCGGTGCCCGGCTCGTTCGGGCCCAGGGCGGCGGCCGCGGTCGGCCGCGTGCTGGCGCGCCGGTCGGAGCCGGTCGGTCTGGTCGTCCTGGCCGACCTGTCCGCCCGCCGCACTGCGCGGGCGCCCGGCGCGTTCGACCCGCGCGCCGCCGGGTTCGACGAAACGGTGGTGGCGGCGGTCCGCTCCGGCCGCCTCGGCGACCTGCTCGACCTGGATGCCGCGCTCGCCGCGGAGCTGCGCTTCGGCGGCCGGGTGCCGCTCCAGGTGCTGGCCGGCGCCTGCGACGGCGTCGCCCTCGCCGGCCGCGTCCTCTACGACCAGGCCCCCTACGGCGTCGGCTACCTGGTCGGCGTGCTGACCCGACCGTGAGCGGGGACGGCGACCGCCACGACCGGCGGCCGGGGCCGGTGGTGGCACTGGTGGGGCCGACCGCCGCGGGCAAGACCGCGCTGGCTATGGAGCTGGCCCCCCGCATCGGCGCCGAGATCGTCAGCGCCGACGCCATGCTCGTCTACCGCGGCATGGACATCGGTACGGCCAAGCCGGCCCCGGCCGAGCGGGCCAGGGTCCGCCACCACCTGGTCGACCTGGTCGACCCGGCGGAGGAGTTCTCGGTGGCCCGCTTCCAGCCGCTGGCCAGGGACGCCATTGCCGACATCCTCGGCCGCGGCCGGCTGCCGCTGCTGGTCGGAGGGTCCGGCCTCTACTTCCACGCGGTCGTCGACGACTTCGTGTTCCCGCCCACCGACCCGGCCGTGCGGGCGCGGCTGGAGGCGGAGGCGGCCGCTGCTGGCCTGCCCGCCCTGTACGAGCGGCTCGGCCGCGCCGACCCCGCCGCCGCGGCCCGCATCCAGCCGGGCAACCTGCGCCGGATCGTGCGGGCGCTGGAGGTGGGGGAGCTGACCGGGCGGCCGTTCTCCTCGTTCCGCGGGGCGATGGACCGGCCGGTGTCGCGTTACCGGCTGGCCGTCCTCGGCCTCGACCCCGGCGCCGAGCGGCTGCGCGCGGCCGTGGCCGAGCGGGTGCGGGCGATGGCCGCCGCCGGCCTGGTCGAGGAGGTCCGCCGGCTCGGCGGCCGGCCCCTGTCGCGCACCGCCCGCCAGGCGCTCGGCTACAAGGAGCTGCTGGACGCGTTCGACCAGGGCACGCCGGTCGAGCAGGCGCTGGAGGCGGTGGTCGCCCGCACCCGCGCCTACGCCCGCCGCCAGCTCGCCTGGTTCCGCCGGGACCACCGGGTGCGATGGGGTACCCTTCCCCCCGGGCCGGACCGGCTGGCCTGGGCCCTGCGGCAGCTCGGCGAGGGGTGAGGCGTGGAGTTCGTCAAGGCGCACGGCACCGGCAACGACTTCGTGGTCGTCGAGGACCTGGACGGCAGCCTGGAGCTGACCGCCAGGTTCGCGCGGGTGGTGTGCGACCGCCACTTCGGCGTCGGCGCCGACGGGGTCATCCGCATCGCGCCCGGCACCCGCGCGCCGTTCTTCATGGACTACCGCAACGCCGACGGCTCGCTGGCCGAGATGTGCGGCAACGGGGTGCGGGTGGTCGGCAAGTACCTCTCCGACCGCGACCACGTCAGCGGCGCCTTCGACCTGGAGACCCGCGCCGGGGTCAAGCACCTGGAGCTGCACGCCGACGACCGCGGCCTGGTCGACCGGGTCACCGTCGACATGGGCGCGCCCGAGCCGCGCGACCCGCTGAACCTGGACCTCGAGCTGGACGGGCAGAAGGTGGCCGTCGCCTGCGTGTCCATGGGCAACCCGCACGCGATGCTGGTCACCGACGACCTCGCCGCCGCGCCCGTGACCACCCTCGGCCCGCTGGTCGAGCGGCACCCCGCCTTCCCGGCCGGCACCAACGTCGAGTTCGTCGAGGTCGTCGACGCCGGCCTGCTGCGCCAGCGGACCTGGGAACGCGGGGTGGGGGAGACGCTGGCGTGCGGGACGGGCGCCTGCGCGGTGGCGGTGGCCGCCCAGCTGCAGGGGCTGGCCGGCGAGCGGGTCGGCGTCGAGCTGCGCGGCGGCCGCCTGGAGCTCCAGTGGACCCCGGGTGGCACCGTGCGCATGACCGGCCCCGCCCGCGAGGTTGCCCACGGCACCCTCGCCCCCGACCTGCTCCGGATGGCCTCCGAGGAGGAGTGACAGAGCCCATGCAGACCGCTCGCCGCATCGCGGCCATCCCGCCCTACCTGTTCGCCGAGATCGACCGGAAGGTCGCCGAGCGCAGGGCGGCCGGGGTGGACGTGATCTCCTTCGGGATCGGCGACCCCGACCTGCCCACCCCCGGCTTCATCGTGGAGGAGCTGGCCGCCGCCGCTCGCGACCCCTCCACCCACCGCTACCCCAGCTACTTCGGCATGCCCACCCTGCGGCGGGCGATCGCCGCCTTCTACCGGCGCCGCTTCGGCGTCGAGCTGGACCCGGACACCCAGGTGCTGCCGCTGATCGGCTCCAAGGAGGGGATCGCTCACCTGCCCTGGGCGTTCGTCGATCCGGGCGACCCGGTGCTGGTCACCGAGCCCGGCTACCCCGTCTACGAGGTCGCCACCATCCTGGCGGGCGGCCAGCCGGTCCACGTCCCCCTCAGCGCCGCCGGCGGCTGGTTCCCCGAGTTCGGCCGGATCGACGGCGCCGCCGCCGACCGGGCCAGGATCCTGTGGCTCTGCTACCCGTCCAACCCGACCGGCGCGGTCGCCACCGCGGACCAGCTCGACGAGGCGGTCCGCTTCTGCGCCGCCCACGACCTGCTGCTCGCCTACGACAACGCCTACTCGGAGATCACCTACGACGGCTTCGTCGCCCCGTCGGTGCTGCAGGTGCCGGGCGCGCTGGAGGTGGCCGTCGAGTTCGGGTCGCTGTCGAAGACCTACAACATGACCGGCTGGCGGATCGGCTGGGCGGTCGGCAACCCGACCGCCGTCGAGGCCCTGGGCCGGGTCAAGACCAACATCGACTCCGGCATCTTCAACGCGGTGCAGCGAGCCGGGGTGGCGGCCCTGGAGAGCGGCATGCCCCACCTGCCCGGCCTGCTCGCCACCTACCAGCGGCGCCGCGACCGGATCATGGAGGTGTTCTGGGAGGCCGGCTGGAAGGTGGACGCGCCCAAGGGAGCCCTGTACGTGTGGCTGCCGACCCCGCCGGGCGAGTCGAGCGTCGCCTTCACCGCCCGCCTGCTCGACGAGGCCGGCGTGGTGGTCGCGCCCGGCACCGGCTACGGGCCGAGCGGCGAAGGCTACATCCGGCTGTCGCTCACCATCCCCGACGAGCGGCTGGAGGAAGGCTGTGAGCGGGTCCGCAAGGCCCTGGTCGGCTGACCGGGCCCGCGCCAATTGGCGGGACGGGCGGGCGCCGACCCGCTACCGTGGAGGGTGATGAGCGAGCAGATTCACGTCAACGACAGAGCCCCCACCCCGAACGGCGCCCGCCGCGACGAGGAGATCCGCCTCGTCGAGCTGCGCAAGCTGCGGCTGGAACGGGTCGTCCTGGTCGGCGTGGCCGTCGGCGGGTCGGTGGGGGAGGCCGAGCGCTCGGTCGAGGAGCTTCGGCGCCTGGCCGAGACGGCCGGAGCCGAGGTGCTCGACACGGTCGTCCAGCGGCGCGCCCGGCCGGACGCCGGCACCTTCGTCGGCAAGGGCAAGGCGCGGGAGCTGGCCCAGGCCGTCAAGGCGCTCGGCGCCGACACGGTCGTGATGGACGACGAGCTCTCCCCCGGCCAGCTGCGGCACCTGGAGGAGCTGGTCGACGCCAAGGTCATCGACCGGACCGTGCTGATCCTGGACATCTTCGCCCAGCACGCGGTCAGCCGCGAAGGCAAGGCGCAGGTCGAGCTGGCGCAGCTGAACTACATGCTGCCGCGGCTGCGGGGCTGGGGCGAGAGCCTGACCCGGGTCGGCGGCGGCGTCGGCACCGGCGGGCCGATCGGCACCCGCGGGCCCGGCGAGACCAAGATGGAGGTGGACCGCCGCCGCATCCGCCGCCGCATCACCAAGCTCCGCCGCGACCTGGTCGACATGGCCCGCACCCGCGACGTGAAGCGCCGCGGCCGGGAACGCGCCGGGATCCCGGCGGTCGCCCTGGTCGGCTACACCAACGCCGGCAAGTCCACGCTGCTGAACCGGCTGTCGGGGGCCGGGGTGCTGGTCGAGGACAAGCTGTTCTCGACCCTCGACCCGACCACCCGGCGCCTCGACCTGCCCGGCGGGCGGGCGGTCACCTTCACCGACACGGTGGGGTTCATCGCCAAGCTCCCGCACGACCTGGTGGAGGCGTTCAAGTCGACCCTGGAGGAGGTGGCCAGGGCCGACCTGATCGTCCACCTGGTGGACGCCGCCCAGCCCGACCCGGCCGCGCAGGTCCGCGCGGTGCGGGCCGTGCTCCAGGAGGTCGGTGCCGGCGACGTCCCCGAGCTGCTGGTGCTGAACAAGGCCGACCTGCTCGACGAGGTGACCCGGGCGCGGCTGGCCCGGCAGCTGCCGGGCACCCGGCTGCTGTCGGCGGCCACCGGCGAAGGGGTGGACGCGCTGCTGGTGGCGGTCGCCGAGCAGCTGCCGCATCCGCCCGTCCGCCTGCGCGTGCTGCTGCCGTACGGGCGCGGCGACCTGCTGGACCGGACCCACCGGGAGGGCGAGGTCCTGGAGGTCGAGCATTCCCCCGACGGCACCCTCCTCACCGTCCGCGCGGCGGGCGGCCTGGCCGCCGCGCTGGCGCCCTACGAGCTGGACGGCCGGGCCGGTGGGCCCGCGCCGGCCGGGCGCCCCCTGGACGGGGCGCCGGCGCCGCCCGCGCGGACCCGCTGAACCTGTCCGGCGACCGGTGACCCTGTTCGCCGGCGCGGTGTGCCCTGTTACAGGCGCCGCAGGACGGCCACGACCCGGCCGAGGATCTGGGCGTGGTCGCCGTCGAGCGGCTCGAACAAAGGGTTGGCCGGGAGCAGGCGGACATGGCCGCCCTTGCGGGCGTAGTGCTTGACCGTCGCCTCCGCCTCCATGTTCGGCAGCAGCGCGGCGACCATGTCGCCGTTGTCGGCGTCGTCCTGGCGCCGGACGACCACGTAGTCGCCGTCCAGCACGCCGGCCTCCACCATCGAGTCCCCGCGGACCTGCAGCATGAACAGCTCACCCCGGCCGACCAGGTCGCGGGGCAGGGGAACGAGCTCCTCCACCCGGTCGTCGGCCAGGGTGCCCAGACCGGCGGCGACCGGCGCGCTCATCAGCGGGACGTAGGCGGGCAGCGGCCGTGGCACCGCGGCCACCGGGTCCTCCAGGTGGACCTCGATCGCCCGCGGCTTGGTCGGGTCGCGGCGGATGAACCCCTTGCGCTGGAGCGCCTCCAGCTGCGAGTGGACGCTGGAGGTCGAGGTGAGGCCGACCGCCTCGCCGATCTCACGGATCGACGGTGGGTAGCCGCGTTCGGCGACCGCGTCGCGGATCACCTCGAGGATCCGCCGTTGCCTGCTGGTGAGCTGCTCGGCCATCTCTCCTTACCCCCTGCGCCCGTCCGACACCCGCGTCGATGCGGACTCTAGCAGCGCAGACGCGGCTGGGCAAACACCAGTTCGATGTTGTGGACGAAGTGGCCGGCGAGGTTGACGCGAACTGGTGTTCGAGGCATGATGAGCCCTGCCGATCGAACGTGTGTTCCCCTGAAAAGGAGGTCGAGCCGGTGCGAGCCCGCCTGGCGGTGGTGGTGGCGCTGCTGCTCGGCATCCTGCTGGTCGTCCCCGGCCTGGCGAGGGGCGCGGGCCCGGAGCGGCCGGTCGCCAGCGTGACCTACACGGTCGAGCAGGGCGACACCCTCTGGTCGATCGCCCGCCGGGTCGCGCCCGGCCGGGACCCCCGCCCGGTGGTGGACCGGCTGATCGAGGTCAACCACCTGCAGGGTGGCCTCCAGGCGGGCCAGCAGCTGACCGTCGAACTGCCGGGGTGAGCCGCCGGCGGCGCCCGCGGCCGACTTCCCTGGGTCGCGGACGCCGGGCCGCCCGCCGGGCGCTACAGCCTGCCCGCCGGGGCGCGCGGCTTCGGCGGGGTGGTCTTCTCCAGCGAGTCGAGGCTGGCCAGCTCCCGCTCGAAGTCGGCCGGATCCTGGAAGTCCTTGTAGACGCTGGCGAAGCGCATGTAGGCGACGACGTCCAGCTCGCGCAGGGCGTTCAGCAGCTCGATGCCGACCTCCTGGCTCTCCACCTCGCGCTGCCCGCGGGCCCGCAGCGTCTCCTCGATGTCACTGGCGATGCGTACGATCTGCGGGTGGGGGATCGGCCGGTTCTTGCATGCCTTCTCCAGGCCGGCGACGAGCTTGCCAAGGGCGAACTGCTCCTTGGAGCCGTCGCGCTTCAGCACCAGCAGCGGCGCCTCCTCGACCCGCTCGAAGGTCGTGAAGCGGCGGCCGCAGGCGGCGCAGGCGCGGCGGCGACGGATGGCGCTCCCGTCCTCGGACGGACGGGAGTCCACCACCCGGTCCTCGTCGGTCCCGCAGAAGGGGCAACGCACGGCATCCTCCTCAGGCCATCAGCTGCTGGCCGCCACAACATATAGTGGTACAATCGGCTCCTGGAGGCAAGTTATCCACAACATGTTGTGTACAGAGGACTTGACCCCGGGCCCCGGTCGGGTGCTTAATCACAGGGCTGTAGTTCGGATGTCCGTTCGTCGTCCCCCATGGCTCTGCCGGACCCTCCGTTGCACCGCCCGGCGCCAACTTCCTCATCGGGACGTAGGTCCGCGGCCCTGAGCTGGGCCGCCAGGAGGTCAGTGATCGTGGCCAAGACCAGGGATGCACTGTCGGTCGAGCAGGACGCGGCGCGCAAGGGCCTGCAGGTGCGCCGCTTCTTCACCAGCAAGGGGACCTCGCCCTACGACGAGCTGACGTGGGAGCGCCGGGACGCCGTCATCACCAACTGGCGCGACGGCACGGTCGCCTTCGAGCAGCGCGGGCTCGACTTCCCGA
>DASQWY010000278.1:0-4605 GCA_035640005.1 Actinomycetes bacterium | reverse complement strand
GAGCCGGGCGGGCCGCACCCGCTGCTGCTGTACCTGCACGGCGGCGGCTTCCTCATGTGCGACCTCGACACCCACGACCAGGCCTGCCGGCTGCTCTGCCGCCAGGCCGGGGTGCAGGTGCTGTCGGTGCACTACCGGCTGGCGCCGGAGCACCCGTTCCCGGCCGCGGTCGCCGACGCCTGGGCGGCGCTGTGCTGGGCGGCGGACAACGCGGCGGCGCTCGGCGCCGACCCGGCCCGGCTCGCCGTCGGGGGCGACAGCGCCGGCGGCAACCTCGCCACCGTCGCCGCCCAGCGCGCCGCGCGCGAGGGCCGCCCGCCGCTGGCGGCGCAGGTGCTGCTCTACCCGCCGGTCGACCGCCGCGCCCCGTACCCGTCGCTGGAGCTGTTCGCCGACGGCTTCTTCCTCACCCGCGCCGAGATCGACTGGTTCGACCGCCTGTACGCGACCGAGGAGCAGCGCGGCGACCCGCGGCGGTCGCCGCTGGGCGCCGCCGACCTGGGCGGGCTGGCGCCGGCCCTGGTGGTCACCGCCGGCTTCGACCCGCTGCGCGACGAGGGCGAGGCGTACGCGGCCGCCATGGCCGCCGCCGGCACCCAGGTCAGGCTCCGCCGCCACGCCAGCCTGATCCACGGGTTCCTCAACATGATCGACCTGTCCCGCGCGGCCCGGGCCGCCACCGTGGAGGTCGGCGACGAGCTCAGGATCATGCTGGCCGGCGCCCGGCCGGCCCCCGACCGGGCGCGGTAGCCGCGACCTCAGCCGCCGGCGGCCACCTCCGCCAGGAACGCGCGGACCAGCCGGTGGGTCTCCTCGGGCAGCTCGAACTGCGGCACGTGGCCGCAGTTGCGCATCACCACCGACCGGCAGCCGGGCAGGGCGTTGACCACGTGCCGCCCGAAGCCGTGCGGCACCAGCCGGTCGTGGTCGCCCCACACGAACAGGGCGGGCGGCCGCAGGCCGGGCAGGCGGTCCCAGAACCCGCGCGCGCCGAACGCCTCCTCCAGGTAGATCTGGCGCATCGCCGAGAAGAACGCGATGCGGCCGCGCGGGGCGCGCATCACCCGCAGGAACTCGTCGACGCCGGCGTCGTACCAGCTCCGCGGCAGCCGGTCGGGGACCGCGAACATGCGCCGTAGGCCGGCGACGGCGGCGGCGCGCCCGAGCGGCAGGGGAAGGATGGCCAGCTCGGGCCGCAGCAGCCGCACCAGCGGGACGAACTGGCGCAGCTTGCGGAACGCGGGCGAGGGGGTGAGCAGCACCAGCCCGCGGACCCGGTCGGGCATCCGCAGCCCCCCTTCGATCGCGATCCGCCCGCCGAGGGAGTTGCCCAGCAGGAAGAAGCTGTCGAGGCCCATCGCGTCGCAGAACTCCTCCAGCCAGCGCCCGAACCACTCGGGGCTGTAGGAGGCGATCGGCTTGTCGGCGATGCCGAAGCCCGGCAGGTCGGGGGCGATCACCCGGTGGTCGGCGGCCAGCTCCCAGACGGTCGGCAGCAGCGAGGCGTTGGTCGCGCCGAGGCCGTGCAGCGCCACCACGACCGGCGCGTCAGGCGGGCCGGCGTGCAGGTAGGGCGTGCGGATGCCGTGGGCGGCCACGGTCGCCGGCCGTGGGAAGCGCGCCGGGCGCGTCGCCCGGGCCAAGGCCCCCTCCACCAGCAGTGCCAGCCCGAGGCTCCCGCGCACCAGCAGGCGGCCGTCCAGGAACGCCGCGACGCCGCTCTCCCGCCCGGACAGCACCGCGACCAGCGTGTCCGGGTCGGCGCGGATGGTCACCTGGGGGTGCCGCGCCGTGCCGAGCGCCCGCAGCATGCGCCCGTCCCGGTCGACCCGCAGCACCCAGCGGCCGGCCGGTCCGGCGTCGATCGCGATCGTCGCCGGGGCCTGGTCGGTGATCGGCCCGGACAGGCGCTCCGGCTGGGCGGCCAGCACCGCCTCCAGACCGGCCATGCCGGCGGCGCGCGGCCTGGCGACCGGGGATGGGAGGCGATTCTCACCCCCGAGGTCGACGCCAGCGTCCGATGCCACCGCCTTGCCTCCGAACCGTGCGGCACGATCCGCTGGTACGAACAGTAGAGCATGCACCGGCTGTTGTCCCGGGCTGGGGACTCCACCCGGTGAACGGGACGGGGCCCGGCGATGAACCGCCGGGCCCCGTGGGCGCGTCAGCGTCAGTACAGGCCTCCGCCCGTGCCCGCGCCGCCGCCGCTGTGGTAGAAGAAGACGAAGTAGACGATCGCGTAGACGACCACTGCCACGGCGGCGTAGATCGCCAGCCACCGCTTCCAGTTCCGCCCGTAGCCGCTGCGCCTGCTGGCCATGACGTACCTCCGTTGGTCTTGGGAGCGGCAACCGCCGCTCATCAGGTACTACGGGATCCGGGGCCGCGCGGATTGCGTCAGGGACCGTCGGTCCAGTCGGGCTGCTTGTCCGCGTACGCCAGGTCGTAGGCGAACCGTCCCGCCTCCGCGTCCCAGTCGACGATCTTGTGGAAGGGGAGCTCGCGGGGCAGCGGGCAGGGCCTGCCGACGTGGCCGGCGAACTCGTCGCCGAACAGCTGCACCAGGCTCTGCATGAGCAGGCTCTCCCCGGTGGGGAGGGCGCACTTCTGGCCGCCGGTGGAGCCGCGTGCCTGGACCAGGACGCGCTCCACGTCCCGTTCGGACCCGTGCGCCGCCTCCAGCGTGCGCAGCGCATCGGTGACCTCGCCGGTCCCGAGCTTGCAGGCCGGGCACTGTCCGCAGGACTCCACGTACAGGAACCGGGAGTACCGGTGGGCCGCCCGCACCATGCAGGCCGTCTCGTCGAAGACGGCGAAGCCGGCCGCGCCCAGGCCCGATCCCGCCTGGCGCAGCGAGTCGAAGTCCATCGGCACCTCCAGCTGTGCCGGGAGGACGACGGCGTTGGAGGCGCCCGGGAAGATCGACTTCAGCGCCCGGCCCTGCGGCGGGCCGCCGGCCAGCTCCTCCACCAGGTACCGCAGCGGCGTGCCGAGCGGCAGCTCGAAGACCCCTTCCCGCCGCACGTCCCCGCAGACCGTGAACAGCATCGTGCCGGGAGCGCGTTCGGTCCCGTTGGCCCGCAGCCAGTCCGGGCCGTCGGCCAGGATGTGGGGCACGTTGGCGAGCGTCTCGAGGTTGTTGACGAGCGTGGGGTTGTCCTCCGGAGGCTTGGCGAACAGCCCCTGCATGAACGGGCGGGCCACCCGCGGCAGCGGCAGCCGGCCCTCGATCGCCTCCTCCAGCCCGGTCTCCTCGCCGAACAGGTACAGGTCCGGGCCGAGCACGATCTCCACCGCAACGCCCCCGAGGGCGTCGGCGTCCCGCATCTCCTCCAGCGCCCGCCCGAGGGCCTGGGCCTCCGGGGCGAACGCCTGCTTCAGGCCGACGTAGGCGCGCTCGGCCCCGACCGCGTAGGCGGCGATGGCCAACCCCTCCAGGACCTGGTAGGGGTTGGTCCGCAGCAGCAGCCGGTCCTTGAAGGTGGCGGGCTCGCCCTCGGCGGCGTTACAGACCGCGAACCGGGGGCCGGCGCCGACCGCCCGCACCGACCGCCACTTGTCGCCGGTGGGGAAGCCCGCGCCCCCGCGGCCGCGAAGCCCGCTGTTGGCCACCTCCTGGATCACCGCCTGGGGCCAGGCGGCAAGGGCGGTCTGGAGCCCGCGGCCTCCTCCGGCGGCCTCGTATTCGCCGAAGGATCGCGGGACCAGGTCGAGGAGGGGCACGCGGGGAGCTTACCGCGGCGGGGTCAGTCGACCGGCAGGTCGCCGCGCAGCCACTGGATGTACCGCTCGGCCGAGCGCTCCAGCACGCGCCTGGCGTCCCGGCGCAGCACCGGCTGCCACCAGCCGCCGTAGATGCGGTCGAACCGGTACGGCCGCACCGCCTCCACGATGCCGCGGACCGCCCGCTCGGGCAGCGGCAGCCGGTTCGGGGCGCTGCGCACGAACGTGACCCGGTCCTCGCCGGGGGTCACGAAGATGGTGTCGCCGGACAGCAGCGCCCCGGCGCCGCCGGCGCCCTCGGCCCAGTGCACCACCGCGCTGCCCGCGAAGTGCCCGCCGCACTGCACCAGGGTGACGCCGGGAAGCACCGGCAGCGACCCCGACCAGGTCCGCACCCTCGCCGCCGGGTGGGTCAGCCAGGCGGCGTCCGCCTCCGGCAGCAGCAGCTCGGCGTCGAAGGCGCGGCCCCACTCCGCGATCGCGCCGTAGAAGTGCGGGTGGCTGGCGCTGACCGCGCGCAGCCCGCCGGCGTCCCCGACCGCCCGGATGGCCGCCTCGTCGATGAAGCCGGGCGGGTCCCACAGCAGGTTGCCCTCGCCGGTGCGGACCAGCAGCGCCCGCTGGCCGATGGCGAACGGCGGGTCGACGCCGACCCCGAGCAGCCCCGGCTCCAGCTCGCGGACCTCGCCGCGGTGCCCGGCGGCCCGCAACTCCGCCAGCGTCGTCCAGCGCTGGCCTCTGGCGGGCACCCACTGCCGCTCGTCCGCGCAGATGACGCAGGCCGCGGGCGGAGACTCCGCCTCCGGGTAGTGGTTGCCGCAGGTCGCGCAGATCCAGACGGGCACGTTCCCCATGCTACCGGCGGTGGTACCCCAGCCGGGA
>DASQWY010000277.1:0-9903 GCA_035640005.1 Actinomycetes bacterium | reverse complement strand
CGCCGGCGGTGCTGACCGCCGGGCACGTCGCCGAGTTCCTCAGCCAGACGGCGGACCGGGGGATCTTCGAGCTGACCGACGCAGTGCTGGCGGCCGACGCGGCGACCGCGCTGGACCGGCTGGACGCGATGTTCGCGCAGGGGGAGGACCCGATCGGGCTGCTCGGCATGCTGGCCCGCCAGCTGCGCCTGCTGCTACGGGTGGCCGACCACGCCGGTGAGCCGGCCTCCCAGGTCGCGCAGGCGCTCGGGGGTGGGGTGCGGGACTGGCAGGTGGAGCGTGCCCGGCGGCAGGCGCGCAACTTCCGGCCCGAGGCGCTGCGCCGCGGCCTGGACGCGGTCGCGGAGGCCGACGCGCAGGTCCGCAACGGCAACCTGCCTTCGCGGGTGCTGCTGGAGCTGGTGGTGGCCCGGCTGGCCGGGTCGGGCACGCCGCCGCGGACGGCGTCGCGGACGGCGCCGCGGACGGCGTCGCGGGCGCGGAGCGGCCGGTGACCGCGACCGCGGCGGGCTGGAGCTTCCCGGACGGGTTCCTGTGGGGGGCGGCCACGGCCGCGCACCAGGTCGAGGGCGGCAACTGGAACAACGACTGGTGGGCGTGGGAGCACGAGCCGCGCTCGGGGTGCGTGGAGCCGAGCGGGGACGCCTGCGACCATTGGCACCGCTGGCCGCAGGACCTGCGGCTGCTCGCCGACCTTGGCCTGCGGGCCTACCGGTTCTCGCTGGAGTGGAGCCGCATCGAGCCGGAGGAGGGGGAGTTCTCGGCGGTGGCGCTGGACCACTACCGGGCGATGTGCGCCGGCTGCCGCGACCTCGGCGTGGAGCCGATCGTGACCTTCCACCACTTCACCAGCCCGCGCTGGGTGGCGGCCCGGGGCGGCTGGGCCGATCCCGCCACCGCCGACCGCTTCGCCCGGTTCAGCGAGCGCGCCGCCGGCCGGCTGGCCGGCGAGCTGGGCCGCGCCTGCACCCTGAACGAGCCGAACGTCGTTGCCGGCAACGGCTACCTGCAGGGGCGCTTCCCGCCGGGGGAGCGCGACCCGGACCGCCGCCGGCGGGTCAACGAGGTGATGGTCGCCGCGCACGGGAAGGCGGCGGCGGCGATCCGGGCGGCGGCCGGCGTGCCGGTCGGGCTGACCCTGGCCATGTCCGACTGGCAGGCCGAGCCGGGCGGCGAGGCGGTGCTACGGGAGCTGCGCCGCGACGCCGAGGACGTGTTCCTGGAGGCGTGCCGGGGCGACGAGTTCGTGGGCGTGCAGACCTACACGCGCACGCGGGTCGGGGCGGGCGGGTCGCTGGGGCCGGCGGCGGGCGTGCCGACCACGATGATGGGCTACGAGGTGTGGCCGGCGGCGCTGGGGGCGACGGTGCGTCGCGCCGCGGTCGTGACCGGCGTGCCGGTGCTGGTCACCGAGAACGGCATCGCCACCGCCGACGACGCCGAGCGGGTCCGCTTCGTGGCCGCCGCGCTGCAGGCGCTGCACGGCTGCCTGGCCGACGGCATCGACGTGCGCGGCTACCTGTACTGGAGCCTGCTGGACAACTTCGAGTGGGCGCACGGCTACCGGCCGACGTTCGGCCTGGTGGCGGTCGACCGCGCCACCCAGCAGCGGTCCCCGAAGCCGAGCGCGACCTGGCTCGGCCAGGTCGCCCGGGCCAACTCGCTCTCGTTGCCCTGACGCGGGGCGGGCGCTGCCGGCGGCGTGGTGGCAGCGGGTCGAGGAGTACCTGCGGGGCCTCCGGCTGCCGCGGCGGCGGGTCAGCCGTTGGAGGCGTTGACCTCGCGGGCCAGGCGGGCCTTGTGGTTGGCGGCGTTGTTCTTGTGGATGACGCCCTTGCTGACCGCCTTGTCGTAGGCGCGGCTGGCCAGGCGCAGGGCGGCCGTGGCCGCCTCGCCGTCGCCGGCGGCGAGGCTTTCGCGCACGCGGCGCGTGTGGGTCTTCAGCGCCGACCGGACCGACTTGTTCCGCAGGCGCGCCTGCTCGTTCTGCCGGTTGCGCTTGATCTGCGACTTGATGTTCGCCAACGGATGGCACTCCTGATCGCACGTTCGTGCACGGGAACCGGGCGAGGCTAGCACAGCCGGTCTGCGCTGCTCAACGGACCGATACTATGGGCCGGCCATGCCAACCGACCAGGCGCGCCTGCGCAACTTCTGCATCATCGCCCACATCGACCACGGCAAGTCCACCCTGGCCGACCGGCTGCTCGACCTCACCCACGCGGTGAGCGCGCGGCAGATGCGCGCGCAGTACCTCGACAAGATGGAGCTGGAGCGCGAGCGCGGCATCACCATCAAGGCGCAGGCGGTGCGGCTGGCCTACGCGGCCGCGGACGGCCTCGACTACGTGCTCAACCTGATCGACACGCCCGGGCACGTCGACTTCACCTACGAGGTGTCGCGGGCGCTGGCCGCCTGCGAGGGCGCGGTGCTGCTGGTGGACGCCGCCCAGGGGATCGAGGCGCAGACCCTCGCCAACCTGTACCTGGCGCTGGAGGCCGACCTGACGATCATCCCGGTGATCAACAAGATCGACCTGCCCGCCGCGCAGCCCGAGCGGGTCGCCCGCGAGATCGGGCAGGTGCTCGGCGTGCCCGCCGCCGACATGCTGCTGGTCTCGGCCAAGACCGGCCAGGGCGTGCCGGAGCTGCTGGAGGCGCTGGTCAGCAGGGTGCCGCCGCCGGCGGGCGACCCGGACGCGCCGGCCCGCGCGCTGGTGTTCGACTCGCTGTACGACCCCTACCGCGGGGTCATCACCTACGTGCGGATGGTGGACGGGAAGCTGGGCCGCGGCGACCGGCTGCGGATGATGGCCGCCGGCGGGACCTCCGAGGTCGAGGAGGTCGGCGTGTTCGCCCCCGAGGCGGTGGCCGCCAAGCGGCTGCAGGCCGGCGAGGTCGGCTACCTGATCCCCGGGGTCAAGGACGTCCGCCAGGCCAAGGTCGGCGACACCGCCACCACCGCCGACCGGCCGGCGGCCGAGCCGCTGCCCGGCTACCGGGAGCCGCGGCCGATGGTGTACTCGGGCCTGTACCCGATCGAGGGCGACGACTTCCCCGACCTGCGCGACGCCCTCGACCGGCTGCGGCTGAACGACGCCGCCCTGCACTACGAGCCGGAGTCGTCGGCGGCGCTCGGCTTCGGCTTCCGCTGCGGCTTCCTCGGCCTGCTGCACATGGACATCGTCCGCGAGCGGCTGGAGCGCGAGTTCGACCTGGCGCTGGTCACCACCGCCCCCAACGTCGCCTACCGGGTCACCCTGGAGACGGGCGAGACGCTGCTGGTCTCCAACCCCAGCGAGCTGCCGCCGGCCGGCGAGATCCAGCGGATCGAGGAGCCGTACGTGGCCGCCATGGTGCTGTCGCCGGCCGACTACATCGGCGCGGTCATGGACCTGTGCCAGGGCCGTCGCGGCGTGCTGGACGGCATGGAGTACCTGTCGGAGGAGCGGGTCGAGCTGCGCTACCAGCTGCCGCTCGCCGAGATCATCTTCGGTTTCTTCGACCAGCTGAAGTCGCGCACGCGCGGCTACGCCTCGCTGGACTACGAGCCGAGCGGCTACCACGAGGCCGACCTGGTCAAGGTCGACGTGCTGCTGCAGGGCGAGCCGGTGGACGCGTTCTCGGCGATCGTGCACCGCGACAAGGCCTACGCCTACGGGCGCACGACGGTCGCCAAGCTCAAGCAGCTCATCCCCAGGCAGCTGTACGAGGTGCCGATCCAGGCGACCATCGGCTCGCGGGTGATCGCCCGGGAGACGGTCACCGCCCGCCGCAAGGACGTGCTGGCCAAGTGTTACGGGGGCGACGTCACCCGCAAGCGCAAGCTGCTGGAGCGCCAGAAGGAAGGCAAGAAGCGGATGAAGCAGATCGGCCGCGTGGAAGTGCCGCAGGAGGCGTTCGTGGCGGCCCTGAGGACGGATGAGGGCCAGGCACGATGACCGTTATGGGCGGCCCGGTTCATCGGGGGGGCCAAAAGCGCCCCCCCGAACCCCCCCGTGCCTCCCGGGAGCGGTCCCCGGGCCTCGGCGGATTCCCCTTCGTCGACCACCGGTGGTTCGGCGTGTACGCGCACGTGCCGTTCTGCCTGAGCCGCTGCCACTACTGCGACTTCGTGACCTACACGGGGATGGAGGGGCTGCGGCGGCCGTACGCGGCGGCGCTGCTGGAGGAGGCGGCGCTGGCGGCGGAGGCGCTCGGGCCGGCCCCGCCGGTGGTCACCAGCGTGTTCGTGGGCGGCGGGACGCCCACCCTGCTGCAGGCCGGCGAGCTGGCGCGGCTGCTGGCGCGGCTGCGCGCGCTGCTGCCGTTCGCGCCGGACGCCGAGGTGACGGTCGAGGCCAACCCGGAGACGGTGGACGCGGCGGTCGCCGATGGTCTGGCCGCCGCCGGCTGCACCCGGGTGTCGATGGGCGCGCAGAGCTTCGACGACCGCGTGCTGGCCACCCTGGGCCGCGCCCACGACGCGGCCAGGGTGGGCCGGGCGGTGGCGGCGCTGCGGGCGGCGGGCGTGCCAGCCCTCAACCTCGACCTTATCTACGGCTGCCCGGGCGAGCCGGCCGCCTCCTGGGCGGCCACCCTGGAGGCGGCGGTGGCGCTCGGCCCCGAGCACCTGTCGGCCTACGCGCTGACCGTCGAGCCGGCCACCCGCTTCGGCCGGCTGGTCGCCACCGACCGCATGGCCGAGCCGGACGAGGACCTGCTCGCCGACCGCTACGAGACCGCCTGCGCGGCGCTGGCGGCGGCCGGCTACGCCCACTACGAGGTCTCCAACTGGGCGCGGCCAGCGGGGCCGCCGGGCAGCCTGCCGGCGCACGCCAGCCGCCACAACCTCACCTACTGGCGGCGCGGCCGCTACCTGGGGCTCGGCGCCGGCGCGCACGAGTTCGACGGCACCATGCGCCGCTGGAACGCGCCCGGGGTGCCGGAGTACCTGGCCGCCGCCGGCCAGGGCCGCCGGCCGACCGCCGGCCAGGAGCGCCTGGACCCCGGCCAGGCCCGTTTCGAGGCCCTGGCGCTGCGGCTGCGCACCGCCGACGGGCTCGACCCGCGGGAGGCCGCCGCCCTCGGGGTCGACCCGGCCGGCGCCGCCGCCGAGCTGCGTGCCGCCGGCCTGCTGGCCCCCGGCCCGCGCCTGCGCCCCACCGAGCGCGGCATGTTCCTGCACGGCGAGCTGGTCGCCCGCCTGGCCCCGTGAGCCGCCGGAGGGACCCAGGCGACCCGCCGCCGGCGGGCTCGGGAAGGGCACCGGGGCGGCCGAGACCCGATGCGGGCGCGGCTCTTGGGGGGTTCGGGGGGGAGCGAGCTCCCCCCCGAATGAACCGGGGACTGCGGCTCGACCCGGCACCGTCCGCCCCCACCCCCAAGGCGCCATCCTGCGCGTGCGGACGGTGCCGGGGGCGCGGGTCACTGAGGTCGCCGGGCGGCAAGGCTCCGCCCTGCGGGTACGCGTGGCCGCGCCGGCGGTCCAGGGCAAGGCCAACGCCGCCCTGCTGGCCTTCCTGGCCGGCCGGCTCGGTCTGCGCCCGCGCGACCTGCGGCTGGCCGCGGGCGAGCGGGGCCGCGACAAGCTGGTGGTGGTCGCCGGGCGCACCCCGGAGCAGGTGGAGGCGGCACTCGGCGGAACAACGTGACCACCGACACCGTTTCAGCAGTTACGACACCGCTGAACGAGGTATGGTGGTGGCGACGGCATGGAGGTACAGTTGCCGCGTGGGCAAGGAGGGGGCGAGAGGGGATGACGAGCAGCCCCGCGCCGGGCGCGCTGGACCTGGTGCGCCGGTTCGTGAACACCGTCGACCTCGAGGAGGGCCGCGACGAGCTGGCCGACCCCGAGCGGCTCGGCGGCTGGCTGGCCGAGGAGGGGCTGGCCGGGCGGGACGAGCGGTTCGGCCCGGCCGACCTGGAGCGGGCCCGCGAGGTCCGCGAGGCGCTGCGCGCCCTGCTGCTGGCCAACGCCGGCCACGGCCTGCCGGCGGGCGCGGTCGAGACCCTCAACCGCGTGGCCGGCGACGCGCCGCTGGTGGTCCGCTTCTCCGCCGGCGGGCAGGCCGGGCTGCAGCCCGAGGACGGCGGCATCCAGGGGGCGCTGGGGCGGCTGCTGGCCGCCGCGCACACCGCCATGGTCGACGGCACCTGGCCCCGCCTGAAGGCCTGCGCGAACGCCACCTGCCGGTGGGCCTTCTACGACCGCTCCAAGAACCGCTCCGGCCGCTGGTGCGCGATGGAGTCGTGCGGCAACGTGATGAAGGCCCGCGCCTACCGGCGGCGGCGGGTCGCCAGCTCCGCTTAGCACTCGCCCACCCGGACTGCTACGCTGCGAGGATGGATCGTCCGCGCAGGAGAGGGGGTCCATGCAGCTCGACGAACGCAAGGCGCAGCTGCTCCGCGCCGTGGTGCACGAGTTCATCCAGACGGCCGAGCCGGTCGGGTCCAAGACCCTGACCGAGCGCTACTCGCTGGGCGTCTCCCCGGCCACCATCCGCAACGAGCTGGCCACCCTCGAGGAACAGGGCTACCTCTCCCATCCGCACACCAGCGCCGGACGGATCCCCACCGACCGCGGCTACCGGTTCTACGTCGACGCCCTCTCCGGGGTGGGCAAGCTGGCGCGCGCCCAGGAGGAGACGATCGCCCGCTACTTCGAGGGCGCCGCCGACCTGGAGGAGACCCTGCAGCGCACCTCGGTGCTGCTGTCCGGCCTCACCGACTACACCGCCCTGGTCGCCCCGCCGTCGCTGGACCGCTCCCGCCTGCGCCACGTCGAGCTGGTCGGCCTGGGCCGCAACGTGCTGCTGCTGGTGCTGATCGTCGACACCGGCCGGGTCGAGAAGCGGCTGGTCGAGACCGCCGCCGAGGTCGACCCCGCCGAGGTCGAGGAGCTGCGCCGGGCGCTCAACGAGCGGCTGGTCGGCGAGCGGCTCAGCCGCGCCGAGCTGGTGCTGCAGGCGATGGGCGAGGAGATCGACCCGCAGCGCCACGACCTGTTCGCCACCGTGTCCGCCGCCATCGGGCAGGTGGTCGGCGACCAGACCCTGGAGCGGGTCTGGGTCGGCGGCCAGGCGCACATCGCCGGGCCGCGCGGCTTCGACGGCCTGGAGACCGTCCACCGCGTCTACGAGGCGCTCGAGCAGCAGGTGCTGCTGCTGCGGCTGCTGCAGGCGGCCCTCGGCAAGGGCCGGGTCTCGGTGGTCATCGGCGCGGAGAACCAGGTGGAGGGGATGGAGGCCTGCTCGCTGGTCGCCTCGGCCTACCTCGCCGGGGACGCCAGCGGCTCGATCGGCGTGCTCGGACCGACCCGGATGGACTACCTTCGCGCGATGGCGGCCGTGCAGGCCGTGGCACGATACCTTGGCGACGTCTTCGACGACGCCGCACGCTGATCGTCCGCGAAGGGAGACGGGTGAGCGACTTCTACCAGGTCCTCGGGGTCGGCAGGGGCGCGAGCTCCGACGAGATCAAGCGCGCCTACCGCCGCCTGGCCCGCCAGTACCACCCGGACGTCAACGGCAACGACCCGGAGGCGGCCGAGCGCTTCAAGGAGATCAGCAAGGCCTACAGCGTGCTCGCCGACCCGGAGAAGCGGCAGCGCTACGACACCTTCGGCGACGCCGGCGTGGACGGCTACCCGGCCGGCCCGGGCGACCCGTTCTCGGTGTCCTTCGACGACCTGCTCGGCGCGTTCTTCGGTTCCACCGACCCGTTCGCCAGCCGGCCCCGCACCCGCTCCAGGGCCCGCCGGGGCGACAGCATCGGCATGCGCCTGCGGGTGGAGTTCACCGAGGCGGTGTTCGGCACCTCCAAGGACGTGCGGGTGCGGGCCGCGGTCGCCTGCGACCGCTGCGGCGGGTCGGGCGCCAAGCCGGGCACCGAGCCGACCGTCTGCCGGGCCTGCAGCGGCAGTGGCCAGCAGCGCACCGTCCGTCAGTCGCTGCTCGGCCAGCTGGTCACCGCCACCACCTGCTCGGTCTGCGACGGCAGCGGCCGGGAGGTGCTCTCGCCCTGCCAGCAGTGCCGCGGGCAGGGCCTGGTCATGCAGGACTCCACCCTGTCGATCGACATCCCGGCCGGCCTGGACGACGGCAGCCAGATCCGCTACCCGGGCCGCGGCCACGCCGGCCAGTACGGCGGCCCGCCCGGCGACCTGATCGTCGAGCTGGCCGTCGACCAGCACCCGCTGTTCCGCCGTGACGGCGACAACCTCCACTGCACCGTGCGGGTGCCGATGACGGTGGCCGCCCTCGGCGGCAGCGTGCCGCTCACCACCCTGGAGGGGACCGAGCTGCTGCCGATCGAGCCGGGAACCCAGGCCGGCACGGTCAAGCGCTTCCGCAAGCGGGGCGTGCCCCACCCGGAGGGCCGCGGCCGCGGCGACCTGCTGGTCGAGCTGGCGGTGGAGACCCCCAGCCAGCTCAGCGAGCCCCAGCGGGTGCTGCTGCGGCAGCTGGCCCAGCTGCGCGGCGAGGAACCCGACGACGCCGCCGCCCACGGCAGCCTGTTCGCCCGCCTGAAGGGCGGCGGCCACTGACCGCCGCGGCGGCCGAGGGCGGGCTCCGCTACCGGAGCTCGGCCGGCCGCTGGGTGCTGCTGGCCACCATCCTCGGCTCCGGCATCGCCTTCCTGGACGCCACCGTCGTCAACGTGGCGCTGCCCACCATCGGCCGCGCCCTCGGCGCCGGCATCTCCGGCCTGCAGTGGATGGTCAACGCCTACACCCTCACCCTGTCGGGGTTCCTGCTGCTGGGCGGCTCGCTCGGCGACCACTACGGCCGCCGGCGGGTGTTCGTGGTCGGCGTGGTCTGGTTCGCGGTCGCCTCGCTGCTGTGCGCGCTCGCCCCGACCTCCGAGGCGCTGATCGCCGCCCGCGCCTTCCAGGGGATCGGCGGCGCCCTGCTGACCCCGGGCAGCCTGGCGATCATCGAGGCGAGCTTCCAGCCCGACGACCGCGGCGCGGCCATCGGCGCCTGGTCGGGGCTCGGCGGGGTCGCCGCCGCGCTGGGGCCGTTCCTGGGCGGCTGGCTGGTCGGCGTCGACTGGCGGCTGATCTTCCTGATCAACCTGCCGCTGGCCGCGCTGGTGGTGTGGATCGCCGTCCGCCACGTGCCCGAGACGCGCGACCCGGCCGCCGTCAAGGGCCTCGACTACCTGGGCGCCGCCCTGGCCGCGCTCGGCCTGGCCGGGGTGGTCTACGCGCTCACCGACGGCCCCGCCGCCGGCTGGACGTCCCCGGCGATCCTGCTGTCGTTGCTCGGCGGGCTGCTGGCCCTGGCCGCCTTCCTGACCGTCGAGCGGCGCAGCCGCCACCCGATGCTGCCGCTGGACATCTTCCGCTCGCGGGTGTTCACCGCCACCAACCTGGTCACCCTGCTGGTCTACGGCGCCCTCGGCGGCGCGCTGTTCCTGCTGCCGATGCAGCTGCAGCGGGTGGTCGGCTTCACGCCGCTGCAGGCCGGCACCGCGCTGATCCCGATCACGCTGGTGATGCTGCTGCTGTCGGCGCGCGCCGGCAACCTCGCCCAGCGGATCGGCCCGCGCCTGCCGATGACCGTCGGGCCGCTGGTCGCCGGCGCCGGGCTGGCCCTGCTGGTACGGGTCGGCGCCGGCGCCGGCTACTTCACCGACGTGCTGCCGGCGATGCTGGTGTTCTCGCTCGGCCTGTCGTTCACGGTCGCGCCGCTGACCGCCACCGTGCTGGCCGCCGCCCCCGCCGAGCACGCCGGCATCGCCTCGGCGGTCAACAACGACGTCGCCAGGGCGGCCGGGCTGTTCGCGGTGGCGGTCCTGCCGGTCGCGGCCGGCATCTCCGGCGCCAACGCGCTGGAGCCGGCCCGCTTCTCCGCCGGCTTCCGCACCGGCGTGCTGCTGGCCGCCGCGGTCTGCGCGGCCGGCGGGGCGCTCGCCTGGG
>DASQWY010000276.1:0-6152 GCA_035640005.1 Actinomycetes bacterium | reverse complement strand
CCGCTCCTCCCGGCTGCTCACGTGCATCACCGACCGGAGAATCGACCACAAGAGCCGTCCGGCGTCAACGCCGCGCGGGAGGCTTACTGGGTGACGACCGGCCGCACGTTGGCGGCCTGGGCGCCCTTCGGGCCCCGCGTGATGTCGAACTCGACGGCCTGCCCCTCGTCCAAGGAGCGGTAGCCATCGCCCTGGATCTCGCTGAAGTGCACGAACACGTCGTCGCCAGACTCCGGGCTGATGAACCCGTAGCCCTTCTCAGCGTTGAACCATTTGACAGTCCCAACGGTCATGGATGTTGTCCCTCCCTCCGTCAACTCGGAGGTATCAGTTCTGCCGGCGCCCTCTGGCGCGGGCTGCAAGGGACAAGCTCGACCGTGGATCCGAAGCCAAACGTGAACCTGTGCGCCGGCAGCCTAGCAGGACGGCCCGCGATCTGCTGCGCGAACCGCGGCATGGGCTCTCCGCGCAGCGCCGGCACCTACCGCCTGGTCCCCAGGTGGCGTATGGTCGAGGGGCTCAGGGGTTGCCAGCAATCCTGCCAAGCTGCCGGGTCGCGCCCGCGCCTGTGTGAGTCTGCGCGGCAGCTCAGCGGCTGACCTCGTGGCTTCCGAGCCGGCGTGTTCCCGCCCAGCAAGGAGGCCCCCATGGGCCAACTCTCCCAGTCTGCCCTGACGCCCGCCAGCGGCTACGCCATCGTCACGGTTCGCGGCGACCTGGACGCCCTGACGGCGGCGCGGCTGTGGCAGTTCCTGAGCTACCTGATGCTGCAAGGCCGCCACCACATCGTGCTGGACCTGGCTGGCATGGTCCTGATCGACTCCGCTGGTGTCGACGTGCTCCTCAGGGCGTCGACCAAGGCGCACCGGGACGGCGGCGACCTGGTGCTGCGGTCCGCGCGCCCGGCGGTCGCCGAGGTGCTGGAGGTCGCGGGACTCTCCCAGGAGCAGCCGGATCCCGCCCACGAGAGCGAGGGCTAGGAGGAGCGCCACCAGGAGAAGGTGCAGCCTCGTGCGATGGATTCGAGAGGGAGCGGCGTTCGGCGGCCGGGCAGCTGGCGAGCCTGACGGCCTGCGGGCGCTGCGGCCGTGGGTGCTCCAGGAGGCCGGTGGCCGGCTGCGCATGTGGTACTCCGGCCACGACGGCACCACCGGTCGGATCCTGGCCGCGGCGCGGCGGCCCGACGGCGCCTGGGAGCGGCTCGGGGTCGCGATCGACGCCGGGTCCGCGGGCGACAGCGACCAGTACGGCGTGGAGTCTCCGTGCGTCGTGCGCACCCCGGGCGGCTACCTGATGGCCTATGGGGGGTTTGACGGCGAAGCGACCAGGCTCCACATGGCCACCTCGGACGACGGGCGCGGCTGGACCGCGCAGGGAACCATCATGCAACGAGGTCCCGACGAGGCGCTCGGCGCCAGCCATCCATGCCTGCTCAGCACCGAGGCTGGCTGGTGGCTGTTCTTCTGCGGCTACGACGGCTCGCGCGACAGCCGCCGCGCGGCGATCCTGGCGGCGGTGTCGCCGACTGGTGCCTCGTGGGATCGCGTCGGCGTGGTCCTTGCGCCGGTGACCGGTGAGTTCGCGGTGTCGCATCCGTGCGTGATCCAGGTGGCCAGGACCTTCTACATGTTCTACGCGAGCGACGACGGCGGCCGGGTCAGCGTCGCGATGGCGACCTCGGCCAACGGATGCTCGTGGGACCGCCACGGGACCGTGCTGGCGGCCACGGGGCAAGGGGCGGAGGCTGGCGGCGTGCACAGCCCCTGCGTCGTCAGGCTCCAGGACGGGTCGCTGCACATGTGGTACGCGGCGCTCGCCGGAGACGACGCCTCCCTGGCGTACCAGATCCACTCGGCCCGCTTCCCCGGCCCCTGGTCGGTCTGACCCACTGGTGGTCTCGTGAGGCGGCGCTTGACACGATTTTCGTGTAACACGAGAATCGTGTCATGAGGAACGTCACCATCACCCTGGACGAGGAGACCGCTCGTTGGGCCCGGATCGAGGCGGCCCATCGGGACGTGAGCGTCTCCCGGCTCATCGGCGAACTACTCCACGAGCACATGCGCGCCCAAGCCAGCTACGAGGACGCCATGCGGCGCTACCTGGCTCGCTCGCCCACGGTGCTCAAGGACGCCGGCCACTATCCCGCTCGCGAGGAGCTGCACGACCGTGCGGGTCTTCGTTGATACCAACGTGCTCGTCTATGCCAGGGACGCCTCCGAATCAGCCAAGCAGCCGCAGGCGGCGGCCTGGGTGGAGCACCTGTGGCAAACCCGATCGGCTCGGCTGAGCTTCCAGGTCCTGCAGGAGTACTACGCGACCACCACCCGCAAGCTCAAGCCCGGCCTCACCCCCGAGCAGGCCCGCGCCGACGTCCGCGATCTGCTTGCCTGGCGGCCTGTGCCGGCTGGAGCGGAGTTGCTGGAGGCGGGCTGGTCGGTGGAAGACCGCTTCGGGCTGTCGTGCTGGGACGCGCTGATCGTGGCCGCGGCCAACGTCGCCGGCTGCGAGTACCTGTTGACCGAGGACCTGCAGCACGGAGCGGAGTTCGACGGGCTGCGGGTGGTCAACCCCTTCCGCGCCGAGGCCGGCTCGCTTCGCTGATCCGCGGCGGCGTCACGCCCGTAGCGGAAGCGGCCGCCCGGCTGGCCGAACCATCGTAGATTCGGGGTCATGCGGGTCGCGGTCCTCGCCGACATCCACGGCAACCTCCCGGCGCTGGAGGCGGTCCTTCGCGAGGTGGACGCCGCCGGCGTCGACGCGGTCGTGCTGGCGGGCGACATGACCGTCGGGCCGCTGCAGGCCGAGACGCTCGACCTGCTCGACTCCCTCGGCGAGCGCGCGCTCTGGGTGCGGGGCAACTGCGAGCGGGCCCTGGTCGAGGTCTTCGACGGCACCTACCAGGAGACGGGCGCCGCGCACGAGCCAGGCACCATCTGGTCGGGCCGGCAGCTCACCCGTGGGCAACGCGACCACCTAGCCTCGCTGCCCCTCACCCTCGGCGTGGAGGTCGACGGGCTCGGTCCGGTCCGCTTCTGCCATGCGACCGCCCGCGACGACGAGGAGATCGTGTTGGTCGACAGCCCGCCCGAATGGTTCGCCGAGGGCTTCGCCGGCGTCGAGGAGCAGACGGTCGTCTGTGGCCACACGCACATGCCGTTCGACCGGCTGGCGGGCGGCCGCCGCATCGTCAACCCCGGCAGCGTCGGCATGCCGTACGGGCCGCCGGGCACGCTCGCCTACTGGGCGCTGCTCGGCCCCGAGGTGACGCTGCGCCGCACCGCCTACGACCTGGAGCGTGCTGGCGAGCGCATGCGCCGCAGCGCCTGGCCGGGCGCGGCCGAGTTCGCCGAGCAGAACGTCCTGCACGGCCCCCCCAGCGACGCCGAGGCGCTGGCCCTGTTCACCGGCTGGGCCAGGCAGCGCCGCGGGACCTGAGCCGGACAGCGCCCATACGTTGTTGCGAGGTTCCCTGGATGTGGCCATACTTATGGCTATGATGCCAGCTGAGCATGTGCCACTCGCCGACGTGAAGAACCGTCTCTCGGAGGTCGTCGAGCGCTTGGAGCGGGAGCACGGTCGAGTGGTCATCACCAAGCACGGCCGTCCCGCCGCTGTCCTGCTCAGCTTGGAGGACCTCGAGTCCCTCGAGGAGACGCTCGAGATCCTCAGCGATCCTGAGCTCATGGCGGCCATCCGAGAGGCCGACGCCGATGTCGCCGCCGGCCGGACCACCCGGATGTCGAAGCAGGAAGCGCTCGCTGCGATCAAGCGCCGGTGAGCGCATCCCAGGAACCCTTTGAGGTTCACTGGGCAGGTGCCGCACGGCGAGCCTTGCAGCGTCTTCCAGAGAAGGTTGCGGCTGCCGCGGTCGAGTTCATTTATGGTCCGCTGGCCGCTGACCCGCACCGGGTCGGCCGGCCGCTGCGGTTCGAACTGGAAGGCAGGCACAGCGCCCATCGGGGCGACTACCGGGTGGTGTATCGCATCGACGACCGCCGGCGGCGGGTCTACGTCGAGGTGATCGGTCACCGCGCCGACATCTACCGCGCCAGGTGAGCTGGTCTGGTAGGCGCAGACCTACGTCCACCGCCTCGGCTTCGGCGAAACCCGCCGGCCGATCGACGACCGGCCGCAGGCGGTCCGCATCAACCAGCTCGGCTACGACAACTCGTTCGCCACCGACCAGCCCAAGAACGAGCTGCGCTTCGGCAAGGGCGGCGTGGACGACGCCGAGGACGCCGAGATGGTCCTGCACGAGTACGGGCACGCCCTGCACTTCTCGCAGAACTTCGTGTTCGGCTCGGAGCAGGCGGGAGCGATCAGCGAGGGCTTCGCCGACTACTGGGCGGTGACCGTCTCCGACGTGGTCTCGCGGGCGCTGGGCGTGCCCGCGCGGGAGCCGCTGCCGTGCGTGGCCGACTGGGACTCCGTCTCCTACACCAGCACGGTCCCGCACTGCCTGCGCCGCGTCGACCTGAACCTGCACTACCCGGCCGACCTGAGCGGCGAGGTCCACCACGACGGCCAGATCTGGTCGCGGGCCCTGTGGGACATCCGTCAGGCGCTCGGCAACGTGCAGGCCGACACGATCATCCTGCAGGGCTCGTTCGACTTCCCCGGCACCACCATGCCGGACCTGGCCAACCGCACGGTCGCGGCCGCGCGGCAGCTGTATGGCGACGCCGCCGCCAGGGTCGTCGCGCAGGCATTCGCCGACCGCGGCATCCTCTGAACCCCGGCGCGGTGCTCGCTCAGGCCCGCACGGCGCGCCGGCGGGCGCGGTAGGCGGCGACGCTGGCGCGGTTGCCGCACACCGCGGGGCTGCAGAAGCGGCGGGAGCGGTTGCGCGAGGCGTCCACGAACACGTCCCGGCAGCGGTCGCCCTCGCAGACGCGGAGGCGGTCGAAGCCGTGCTCGGCGGCGACCATGGCCAGCCCCATGGCGGCGTCGGCGCCCAGCCGCAGCCCCAGGGGCGTGCGGGGCGGCGTGTAGTGCAGGTGCCAGGCCCGGCCGTCGTGGTCGGTGAGCTGCGGGTTGGCCCGGGAGTCGGCCAGCAGGCGGTTCAGCAGCGCGGCCGCGGCGCGCTGGTCGGGGGCCTCGAACACCGCGCGCAGGCGCGCCCGGAGGCGCCGGACCTGGTCGAGGTCGCCGCCGGTGGGCGGGTCGGCGCCGCTGATCTGGTGCGCCGCCAGGAACGACGCCAGCACACCGGGATCCACCAGGTCGTCCCGGTCCTGGACCGGGCTGTAGGAGTTGACCAGGTCGACGGCCAGGGCGACGGCGCAGTCGACGTCATGAGCGAATTTCACTTGACTCCTTACAAGCCACGGCGTACTGTAAGGACCAATATAACACTTGCTCATGACGGCAGGTGGCCTGTGGAACTCCTCGTCCTCATCGTGATGCTGGCCGGGGTCGGGGCCGTCGCCGTGCTGCGGGGGACCGACAGCCGGGACGGCAACGACTGGGTCGTGCACCGCCGGCCGTAGCGGGGTGCGGCAGCGCGACGCGCCGCCGGCGCCGGCGGCCCACCGGGCGCTCGGCCCCTACGCCGGGATCTCCTCGCGGCCGCTGCTGGCGGTCATGCTGGGCGCCCTGGCGATCGCCTTCTCCGGCATCCTCGTGCGGGTGTCCGGCGCCTCGCCGGTGGCCGCCGCGACCTACCGCTGCGCCTACGCTGTCCCGGTCCTGTGGCTGCTCGCCCGGCTGGAGGACCGGCGCCTCGGCCCGCGCCCGCTCCGCGGTCGCCTGCTGGCCGTGGCCGCCGGCGTCCTGCTCGCCGCCGACCTGGTGAGCTGGCACCAGGCGATCGTGGCCGTCGGCGCGGGGCTCTCGACCGTGCTGGCCAACCTGCAGGTGGTGGTGGTCGCCATCGCCGCCTGGCTGCTGTGGCGCGAGCGGCCCGAGCGGCGGCTGCTGGCGGCCGTGCCGCTGGCGCTGCTCGGGGTGGTGCTGGTCTCGGGCGTCCTGGAGCACGGCGCCTACGGGCACGACCCGGCCCGCGGCGCCGTCCTCGGCGGGCTCGCCTCGCTCTGCTACGCCGCCTTCCTGCTGCTGCTGCGCCGGGGCGGCAGCGACCTGCGGCGGCCGGCCGGCCCGCTGTTCGACGCCACCCTCGCCGCCGCCGTCACCTGCGGGGCCGCCGGCCT
>DASQWY010000275.1:0-5183 GCA_035640005.1 Actinomycetes bacterium | reverse complement strand
ATACCGGTACAAGGCGGTCTGCAGGGCCTGCATCGCCGGCTGCGCCCGCTCGAGCGTGACGTTGTGGTCCAAGCCCGGCAGGTTGACGAACAGCAACGTGACCCTGCGCAGCTCCGCGAGCCACTCGCCATGCCCGGCGCGCAGCGAGCCGAGCAACGCTCGAGGCACATACGGCACCAGCATGTCATCGAGACCATCGGGCAGCGGTGGCGGAAACCCCTCCCCGGCCGGCGGGGGCGGCGGCGCCCACGTCAGGCGAACGCCACCAGCTACCCGCTCGCCCACGCATGCGTCATCCAGCAGCGCCCACGCCTCCGACGCCACCACCACCTGGCCCGGCTGCGCCTGCCGAGCCGCGCCGGTCGTCTGCGGCACCGCCGCGCCGCTGACCAGCAACTCCCGGCGGTCCCGCACACCGCCGACATCCAGCAGGACGACCTCGCCGGCCCCGAGCCCAATGCGCAGCGACAGCCGTATCCCTTCGTCCGACCCAAAGCCGTGCAGCGTCGCCTGCATGGCCTGCGCGCAGCCGGCCGCACGCCGCGCCGCCTCCGCGAGCGCCCGGACTACGTCGTCGCCGGTCGCCGGCCAACAGACCAGCAACGCGTCGCCCGCGAACTTCAGCACGTCACCGCCGGCCTCGCCGATCAGCGCCAGCAGCCGCCCGAAGGCGCCGTTGAGCAGCCCGCTCAGCGCCTCCGCGCCCGCCGGCCCGCGCTGGGCGAGACGCTCGGTGATGGCAGTGAACCCTGAGATATCCGCCAGCAGCAGCGCTCCAGACACGTGGTCCGCGTACGGGCCGCCCGCGCTCCCAGCGTCGGCGAGCAGCCGCCGCGCGAGCAGGTCCGGCACATAGCTCGCGATCGCGTCAGCGTCGACCACGGCGATCCAGCTCCGCCGGATGGGACGTCGCCGCTGGAGGCAAGACACCGTGCATAGCGCCTCAACTCAACGCCTCGCAGTGTGTACCTGCAAGGGAAGATGCGCCACTGGTCGCCCGCACCGCCGAAGGCAACCGGCTGCACGCCGACCTCGCGATCGTGTGCCCCGGCTGTGCTGAAGTCTGCCGGCGGCTGACCGCCGAGCGGTCCCTGACCGCCGCCAAGCAGCTGCTGGCAAAGCTGCCCGCGGTCCGCGCCCAACTCGCCTACCGCCGCTACGGCACCGCGCCGATCCCGGTCGCCTCCAGCCGGACCGACCGGCACCGGCTCAACCAGGGCGGCTACCGCCGGCTCAACCGCGCGGTGCACGCGGTGCAGATGTGGCCCTCACCCAGGCCACCTGGGAACCCGGAGCGGTCTGTCGGTGATAAACGAATGCCCGCTTGGTTGCCTTGCCGTTTGGGTTGCTTGCTATGCGGCCGGGTGAAGCATTTCGATTGCCTTGGACGACCTGATGCTTGGAACATGCCAGCCGCGCCTACGTGCCCCGGCGCTGTGGCACTGACCATAGAAGGGGGTGCGGTGTTCGACGTGATCGTGCTGGGCGGCGGTCCCGCCGGGGTGGCGGCGGCACTGCGCGCACGGGAGCTTGGCGCGACCGTGGCACTGGTCGAACGTGGCCGGCTGGGCGGGATGTGCACCAACGATGGCTGCGTACCGACCCGGGTGCTCGCCAAGGCCGCGCGTCTGGTCCGCGACACCGAGCAGTTCGCTGACTACGCCCTGTCCGGCGCCCGCCCAGCGGTGGACTTTCGCCGCCTGCTCGCCAAGGTGGCCGCCACGGTTGAGCGGGTCCACCAGATGAAGGGCCTGCCGCAGCGCCTGGAGCACGCCGGGGTCCACCTGGTCGCGGGGACGGGCACGGCCCGATTCGCCGACCCGCACACCATCGCCGTTGGCGATGGGCGCGGCGGGCTCCGCGCCGAGCAGCTCATCGTGTGCGTCGGCGGCCATGCCCGCCGGCTGCGGTTCCCAGGCAGCGAGCAGGCCCTCACGCACTCCGACATCTGGACGCTGGACACCCTCCCCGGCTCGGTGGTGGTCATCGGCGGCTCGGCGACCGGTTGCCAGCTCGCCAGCGTGCTCGCCGCCTTCGGCAGCAAGGTCACGCTGCTGGAGGCGACCCACCGGCTGCTCGGTACCGAGGACGAGGCCGTCTCCGACGCCGTTGCGGCCGCGTTTCGGCGGCGCGGGATCGAGGTCGTCACAGGCGTCGGGCGGCTCGAACGGCTGGAACGGGCCGACGGCGGCACCCTGCGGCTCCACTACGGCGAGCTGGGCGAGCGGCGAGCCAAGGACACCGAGGCGGTGCTGCTGGCCGTCGGCTGGTTGGGCAACCTCGAGGAGTCGGGCCTGGACGCGGTCGGGATCCACACCGAGGGCGGCTACATCACCGTCGACGACCGGCTTCGCACCTCGGTCCCGAACGTCTACGCGGCCGGTGACGTCATCGGGCACATGATGCTGGTGCAGACCGCCGAGGTCGCCGCGCGGTTCGCGGCCGAGAACGCGGTAGCCGCGGGGCGGGCCGAGCGGTCTGCCGGGCTCGGGGAGTGGGGCGTCGGACAGCAGTGGCCGCTTCGCGTGGTGCCGCATGGCGGCTTCACCGATCCTGAGTACGCCAGCGTCGGGCTGACTCAGGCGGAGGCGCGGACGGTAGCGGGCGGCTGCGTGGTCGCGGTCGTGCGCTACGCCGACCTGGAGCGGGCCGTGATCGACCGCCACAGCGAGGGCTTCGCCAAGCTGGTGGTGTCACGCTCCACCCGCCGGATCCTCGGCGCGCACGTGGTCGGCGAGCAGGCGGTCGAGGTGGTGCAGCTCGCCGCCGCGGCCATGGCCGCCGAGCAGCCCGTCGAGCGGCTCGCCGGCCTGCAGCTCGCCTACCCGACCTTCACGGCCATCATCGGCCAGGCCGCGCGCGAGGCTACCCGAGAACTCGGCACCCTGCTGGGATGACGGCCACCAACCGAGGCCGCGGCCGGCTGGATCCTCGGCGCCGCAACAGGCCGCCGATCCCGATCCACCCGTCGGCGACCGCCATGGTGATCGGGGACGCGCGACGGCGTCGATCGGTGCGGTGTGAGGTTGCGGCTTGGCTACTCGAGCAGGCGGCCGGGCGCGCTCAGGTCCGGGCTGGCGTCAGCCCATGGTTGCAGCTCGGGCGGGACCGGCGGCACGGGTTCGGCGGTGACGGTCAGGCCGCCGGCCGGGTCCATGCGGGTCTGGAAGTTTACTTGGAGTTCGGGCGCGAGGTCGGGGAAGTCGCGGCGCTGGTGGGCGCCGCGGCTCTCCTTGCGGGTGAGCGCTCCCAGGAGGGTGGCCTCGGCGGCCAGCAGGGACGCGCGCAGGTCCAGGGCGTGGGCCAGGTCGCCATACCCTTCGGAGGTGGGGCGGACGTCCACCTGGCCGGCCAGCTCGCGCAGCTCGGCCACCCGGTCAAGGCCGTGCTGGAGCCCGGCCTGGTCGCGGACCACCCCGCACGTGTCCCACATGGTGTCGCGCAGGGCGCGCTGCAACGGCCGGGCGAACTGGCGCCCATGGCGGACGAGGCTGGACAGCTCGTCGTTGGCGGCAGCGACCACCTGGCGGGCGCGCAGCTGCACGTCGCGGCCGGCCGAATAGGCGGCGGCCGCCGCGCCGGCGCGCCGGCCGAAGATCACCGTCTCGGCCAGGGAGTTGCCGCCCAGCCGGTTGGCGCCGTGCAGCCCGGCGGTCACCTCGCCGGCCGCGTACAGCCCGGCCACGTCGGTGGCGTGCGTCTCCGGGTCGACCACCACCCCGCCCATCGTGTAGTGCGCGGTCGGGGCGACCTCCATCGGCCGCTGGGAGATGTCCAGCATCTGGTACTCCAGGAACTGGCGGTACATGCGCGGCAGCCGCTCCAGGATCGCGTCCTTGCCCAGGTGGGTGATGTCCAGGAACACCCCGCCGTTGGGGCCGCCACGGCCCCCGGTGATCTCGGTGTAGTTGGCCAGCGCCACCCGGTCACGGGTCGACAGCTCCATCCGCTCGGGGTCGTAGCGGGCCATGAACCGCTCCCCGGCCGCGTTCCTGAGCCGGCCGCCCTCGCCGCGGACCGCCTCGGTGACCAACGTGCCGGCGGCCTCCTCGGGCGCCACCATCCCCGTCGGGTGGAACTGGACCAGTTCCATGTCCTGCAGCCGGCAGCCCGCCCGCAACGCCAGGTACATGCCGTCACCGGTGTTCTCGTCGCGGCGCGACGAGGACCGCCGCCAAATCCTGGTGTGGCCACCGGCGGCCAGCACCACCGCGTCGGCCAGGAACACGGTGCGTTCGCCGGACTCCAGGTCGAAGGCCAACGCCCCAAAGCAGGTCCCATCGACGACCAGCAGCTGCGACACGTACTGGTCATCGATGACCGGCACGGCCAGCTCGGCGACCTTCGCGACCAGGGTGCGAAGGATCGCCCGGCCCGTCCAGTCACCCGCGTAGCAGGTCCGTCGCCACCGGTGGGCACCGAAGAACCGCTGATCGAGCCGACCATCCGGGGTGCGCGCGAACGGAGCGCCCCATTCCGCCAACTCCAGCACCGCGGCCGGCGCCTCCCTGGCCATCAGCTCGACCACGCGGGGATCGGCCAGGAAGTAGCCCTCCCGCAGCGTGTCGGCGAAGTGCTGCTGCCAGCAGTCCTCGGGGTCAACGGTGCCGAGCGCGGCGTTGATGCCTCCGGCGGCCAGCACCGTGTGGGCGTCGTCGCGGCGACGCTTGCCGATGACCACCACCTCGCTGCCGGCCTGGTAGGCGGCGATCGCGGCGCGCAGCCCGGCGGCGCCGGTGCCGATCACCAGGACGTTGGCGACGTTGCTGCGAATCGGAGGACCAGGCATGTTCATGCGCCCCGCGGTCTGAGCGTTCGGCAACCGCCGACCCGCCGAACATCTAGCGGTCCCAGGATGCACGGCCGGCGGCGACCGCGCGACCCCGGGCAGACCCGATCTGCGTTCGGTCCCGCGCAGCCCGAGGGACCGCGTACACCAACCGCAGATCCCGTCCCGGTAGAGCCCTACGCCCAGAGCTCGTCGGTTGCGTGCTGGTCGTAATGGTGTGCCCAGGCCTCGGTGATCCTGCCCTCGCGCACGTGCAGCACCACCGTCTGGAGGCTGTGCAGCCGGCGCCCCTCCCGTTCACCCTCGGCCACGTGCAGCCCCACGGCATGCTGGTCGTTGGCCACCGCATCGTGCAGGGCGACCCGGAAGGTCCCGCCAGACCGCTCGGCGAGCC